>NZ_JBFUJE010000290.1:0-4954 GCF_056401535.1 Luteibacter sp. P4_E6
CGACCTGACAAGGATGTGGTCAACGCGCCCGGCGTCCGGACCGAGTTTGACATCGCCAAGGCCATGGGCGTCGTCACGATTCCGGTCAGCACCACCGGATACATGGCCGAAGAACTCGCCGGTGACGTTACTGCCGGGAACGGYCACGGCGCAGCACTTCCTGAACTGATGGCGCGCATCAACGACGTCGGGCGCGATTCCAAACGCCTGGTCCGCATCCTGGTTGATTATCTCGAGGCCCTGAYCAAATGAGCAGCTACGATGTGTTTTACAGCTTCCATTTCGACGCCGATGTGTTCCGTGTCCAGCAGATTCGCAACATGGGCGTCATTACCGGCGACGAACCGGTCAAGGCCAATGAATGGGAAACCATCAAGAAATCCGATGCCAGCATCGATGCGTGGATTGAGAAGAACATGAAAGACAAGGACGCGGTCGTCGTCCTCATCGGCGCCGAAACTTCGACCCGGCCCTGGGTGAAGTACGAAATCAGGCACGCCTGGGAAAYCGGCAAGGCGCTTCTCGGCGTACGCATCCACAATCTCAAGAACATCGACGGCAAGATTGCCAACGTCGGCAACAACCCGTTTAATGCCTTTACGTTCAAGCACAAAGGTAGCGTGGTGGTTCCGTTGGTGTTTGACCCCAAGGCGTCGGACGCCTATGGCGATATTGAAGACGGAATTTCCGACTGGATTGCCAAGGCCATTCGCCAGCGGGCCTGAGCGCAAGGCGCGTAATGGTCGGAGGCATGGATACTGGAGCCATCGAGGGGCGTTCTCACCACGGCGCCCATCGCCTAGGGGCGTCACGCGCGGGGAGCGGCGCGCCCTCAGGGGCTTCATTCAGGGACATTGGGGCCGGAGCCTCAGTCAGTGGGAAGCCAGGGCGCGGGCCGCCCTCGTGAGGGCAAACGCCTAGGCAACTTCGGGAAGCTCGGGCCAGGAGGCCTCCCGTCGAAGTTGGCGGACCGAGGACGACTGCAGAAAACGCCAGGTGATGTACAGCTCGCTCGTCGAGAGCACAGCCACCTGGCTTGGATCCTTTGCCTGGGACAGCAGTAGCGCGTACCGGCGGATAAAGCGGTGGAGCACCGGTTCACCGCTGTCGTCGCCGAGAATGGTAAACAGCCAGACCTTCTCGTTTTCCAGCAAGCCGCCGACGATGACACTCTTGATGTACTGACACGTCTCGAACCGGTCTCCTGCGCTGGCCTTTTGGGCCGATGCATCCAGATGGGGGTATCGCCCGTGCAGGGTCCCTGCGTGCACCCGGATGACCGAAGCGAGGATGTCATGACAGTCTGCCTCAGTCTGGCGCACGGCGGCCTGCCACGGGTCGATGCTCCCGTTCTTGAGGTGCTCATGCATCCAGTCAATCTTCTGGGAATCCGTGCGTTGGAAGATGAGGTCTGCAAGGCCCGCGCTTTCTGCCCACACCATGAGTTCCCCGGGGGGCAGAAGTGAGACAGGTTTTTCCTGTCGTGCCGCCCAGCCATCGAACCAGGCGGCTTCGGCAGGCGCCAAATCGACCGGCAGGCAAAGCGACCATGTGCTGATGGAAAACACGGATGCGCGCACCGCGCGCTTGTAAGAATCCCGAATCTGCTCTTGCTGGGACTTGCCAACGACATCGATGAAGTACTTGCACTGGTAGATGTCGAGCGGCTCGACGCCGTAGTGGCCGATGTAGATATCGACACCACCGTCACCACTGGAGGAGTCCAGCCGGCGTACCGGACGGTCCGGGAAACGGGCGCGCAGTATTTTCTCGCATGCGTCTTCGAAGGCGATACGCGCGCCCTCGATATGGCCATGAATCAAGACAAGGTCGGTCCACTTCGACATCGATTTACTCCCAGGGCAAGGGGCCGGGTACCGGCCGTCAAAGCATGGCGTTAACCCGTACTGATATTCGTTTTGATTCGCGGTGTCGGCCAGACGAAGCCGTGTGACTTACGAGTGCGACCGGTACAGAACGTCCAGCGTTTGCGCGCCGTACGCGCCCATGCGACTGGCGCTTTCGCCCCATTGCAGGATATCGCTGCCGGCAAGCTTTGCCAGATGGTCGAGCGGAGCGGGGTACCGGATGGTCGGCAAGTGGCCCTTGTCGAGCGCGATGGCCTCCGTCGAAGCACGGATCCGCGACATCGGGCGGTCCGGTTTACGCTTTTCAATCAACCGGCTGGTATTGAGTTCGTGGTAGATCCACGGTGATGCGGTCATTTCCTCAGCGTTGCTCTTGGCATCCGACACCTGGATGGACGAAGGCGTGTTGAGGAAGATGATGCACTCACACCGGTCGATGGCCTCCGACAGGGATGAAGCGAGCATCATGTGGACATGGCTGGTCGAGTAGTTCCGGCTCTCATAGGCAAAGGTCGAAGAACCGGTGGGCTTGCAATGGAGATTGTCGAACGTCCACAAAAGGTCGCTTGCGTTGTTCCACACGAGCGAGTCGACGAAGGGCCGTAGCCCGAGCTCACGCTGCAGGTAGCCGGCAAGGCCGGCCGCGAGAAGCTCGTCTGCGTGCGAGTGGGAGATGAAGACGTTCGCGTCGACCGAGGCAAACCAGTCTTGCATGGTCTTTTTGCCATCAATAATGTCTTTGCTCACCAGCGCGGACAAGTCCGGCTTGAGCTTTGGCCATTCTTTGGCCATGAACGCCGAACCCATGGTTGAGTGCTTCCGGAACAAGACTTCGGCGGTCCCGTTCACTTTCAGGTTGAATCCCTTGAACACAAATCTTCCTTTCAGGAGGGGGTCTGTCCTCCGTTGACCGCACAGGCCGGGGTGGGGCAATGCTGCGCAGGGCCCATTGCACGCGTGGCAAATATCCTCGTGATAGCTTGCCGTGCGGAGCCAGCTGTACGCAACACCTGGCTTACTCTGGGTTCAATCGACTTCAGAAAGAGAAGGGTTTTGCCGAAATTGTTGTATGGGACGCACCTCGGCGTGTGGTTGGCATTGGGGAAACATGCATGACATCAGCTATCACACCGTTCTTGCCCTCGTTCCTGTTGTTCCAGCAGGAGGGGCACTTGATTCAGAGCATGCTGACAGCCGGTCTGACGGCGGCGCTCACAGCGGACGTTCGCCACAAGGGTCAGGCCTACGTTGCCATGTTCAACCTGGCGACCGGACTCGAACGGCTCTTCAAGGTGGTCATCATGCCGAACACATGTTTCGCCACGCATCGGTGGCGCCAACCGTCGAGCAACTGAGGGTGTATCGTCACAGCCTCCGCAAACTGTACGACGCCTGCGAAGAGATTGGCGGGCATCACGATCAAAGCATCCCGGCCCCCGACCCGGACGTCCCTGGATGCGTTGAATACGGTCTTGCTCACCGCGCTCGATGACTTCGCCCAGGGTGCCCGGTATCACAATCTCGACAAGCTCGGCGGCCAGGGCAGAAGCCGTGACCCCCTCTCCAGTTGGGGCGAGCTGCTGCAACTCGATCTAGCCGAGGTACCCCCAGCCAGGCGCGCATTCGCACTGAGGCGTCCGTGGTGGCTGGCGCCAGTTGCCGCTCAACACGCAGACGCGCATCCGGCGCGTGCAGGCACGCTTCGGCTTGCCAAATAGCGCTGCCCGCGACGCGGACTGAGGCGGCCGGTGCGCATTGAGGTGTGCGAGGGAGACCCATTCGGGTGAGGAATCCGGACCTGATGATGACTACCATCTCAAGTCCGTACCGGATGTGCCGATACGGGTTAATCCCCACCGAAGTCGAGCACCCCCATGGAAGGACGTCACATCACCCCGCATTGGCTGGTTGCATGGTTTGGCAAGGGAGGACCCTGGTCGGTTGACCTGACCGACAGCGCCGTTGAATGGACGACCCGGGACGGGTCCGGGTCGCAGTCGCTGGCGTCGTCCGTCCGTGCGCACACGGTGGAGCACCGCTTTTTTTCCACGCTCACCCTCTCGGTCAACGGCAGCTCACGTGCGTTTACCGGTGCAAGGAAAAAAGAGGCGAGCGCGTTCCTGTTGGCATTCGGCAACGCCCAGCAATCTGCGACGGCGAAGGCCGCCACAGCTCATGCCCTTGATGCGGTATCGAAGCCGTTGCTGGCGGGATGGGCTGCAGCCAACGCCGTGATGCAGGCGGCGCGTTTCCTTGCCTGGCGCGAGCGGGACGCGTTGTTCCGGGCGGTCCGTGATCTGCGCCCCGTCCTTTTGTCGGCCGGCGCTGCCATCAAGGACGCTGGTGCGCACGGCGTCGAGGTTCCGGAAGCCGTGATGTTCGCGCATGACGACCTGTTCCGGTTGTCGGCGGGATTTGAGGGTCTCGTGAAGAAGAAAAACGAGGACTTTGTCGAAGCGGAGCGCGCCCGCTGGGAGACTTTTTTCAAGGTGTGCGAGGCGTCGGCCATGACCGATGAGCAGGTCACGGCCATCCTCACCGAAGAAGAGCGCACGCTGCTCGTTGCGGCCGCCGGCTCGGGGAAAACCTCCACCGTGGTCGCCAAGGTGGCTTATCTTCTGGCGAGCGGGATTGCCGAGCCGGAGGAGATTCTGTGCCTTGCGTTCAACAAGGCAGCTGCCAAGGAAATGGAACGACGCATTGCGGCGCGCCTGAAGCATCTTGTGACTTGTGAAGACGCGCTTCCCGAAGGTGCACGTGAGCGCCTTGCAGCTCTCGGTGACTGTACGGTCACCAGCAAGACCTTCCATTCGTTTGGCCTTGGCGTGCTCATTCGGGCCGAGGGCCGCAGGCCTTCACCCAAGAGCAAGCGGCAAGAATCCGATTTCAGGCTGGCGCTCGACGGTTTGATGCGTAAGGCCGAGTTCGCACGGCAATGGTGGCAACTCCAATTGGTGATGGGGCACCAGAACCCGCCAGACTCGCAGTTCAAGACCGAGGCGGACTACCAGGCGTACTTGCGCACCGTCGCCAAGGGCCGGTTGCAGGCTGACGGCATCAAGACCCTCGGTACGCCAAGGCCCGTC
>NZ_JBFUJE010000291.1:0-4940 GCF_056401535.1 Luteibacter sp. P4_E6
CTACAGCACCGCGTAATACACAGAACCGTCACGAACCACCGTCAACAACAGCTGCCCCCCAACCAACCCACGCCCCACCGGCAACGCCTTCACCGACGCCACCCTTCTCTGCTGAATCCCCACAACAATATCCCCATCCTTCAACCCAGCTCCCGCCGCGGCCGACCCACGCTTCACCCCACTCAACACCACACCGAACGCCCCCGCCGCTTTCTGCTCCGCCGTGAGATCGCTCAGCGTCACCCCGGCCAGCCGCGGATCCACCTTCCCGCCATCTAACGATGCAATCGCCACCGCGGCAATCGTCGCCTCCACATCGCGAGAGGCTCCCTCGCGCTGCACCGCCAGCTTCACCTTCGCGCCCAGCGGCAGCAGGCCCTCCGTATTGCGCACATCCTGTGCCGAGCGCACCGGTTTCCCATCGATGGCGGTCAGCACATCACCCGTCTGCAGCCCCGCGCTCTCCGCCGGGGAGCCCTCGTTGATCCGCGTGACCACCGCCCCGTTAGCGTCCTTCAGCCGAAGCGCCTCGGCGATGCGCGGCGTAATGTCCTGCACCTCCACGCCGAGATTCCCGCGTCGCACCTTGCCGTAAGACAGCAGCTGCTTCATCACGCCGGTCGCCAGATCCGTCGGAATGGCGAAGCCGATACCGACATTGCCGCCGGACGGCGTGAAGATCATCGAGTTGATGCCGACCAGCTCGCCGCGCAGGTTCACCAGGGCGCCGCCGGAGTTGCCGGGATTGATCGAGGCGTCGGTCTGGATGAAGTTCTGGAAGCCCTTGCCCAGCCCCGACCGACCCAGCGCCGAGACCATGCCCGACGTCGCTGTCTGCCCGAGACCGAAGGGATCGCCCACGGCCACCACGAAATCACCGACACGCAACGCGGACGAATCGGCGATCGGCAGCGCCTGCAAGCGCTCCGCCGGAATCTGCAGCACCGCCACGTCCGTCTCCGGGTCGCTGCCGAGCAGCTTCGCCTTGAAGTCGCGACCATCCTGCAGCGTCACCGTGATATCGTCCGCGCCCCCGACGACATGGTGGTTGGTCAGCACATAGCCTTTATCGGCATCGATGACCACGCCCGAGCCCAGGCTCTGCTCCACGCGTTCGCGCGGGACGCCCTGGTTGCCGAACAGCTGGCGGAAGGTCGGATCGTCGAAATACGGATTGCGTGTACGCACGCGGGTCTTCGTCGAGATGTTCACCACGGCCGGCGTCACCTTGGCCAGCATCGGTGCCAGTGAAGGCATCGGCTCACCGTTGATGGACGGTGGCAGGCCGGCAAAGGCGGGCGAGGCCAGGGCAAAACCCAGGGTGGCAAGGACAGAAAAAATCGTGGTTCGCCGATAAGCGCTGGCGGTCATGCAAGAACTCCTTTTGGGTGAATTTCAAACCCTGAGACAACGATCACCGACACTTTACTTCGACCCCTTCCGGGTTTAAGGTTCACTCCGGTCGTAACCACAACATCTTGTGTTCCCAGGCTGACTTGTTACCTAGCACTGGTGCTGCGGTTACTCAGGTTCAGGCTTCAAACCATCGTCACCAAACGCTTTTTGGGGGTCGACGAGGGAGCAAGGATGGTCGGCAGAGGCTCCGGGGGGAGAGCTGTCGAGGTGGTTGCGTTACCGCATACCAATAAAAGGCCTACAAAGGCCGAGACTCGAGGACGACACATACATGAGCACTGCACGTGCGCAAGCCATGGGGCTTGAGACCGCGGCCATTCCGCTTCAGCCTGCCTCGTACGACATCTGGGACAAGAAGTACCGTCTGAAGGCCAAGTCGGGTAACCCCGTCGACGAGTCGGTAGACGGCACCTACCAGCGCGTCGCCCGCGCACTGTCCGATGTCGAAGGCACCGACGAGCTGCGCGCACACTGGTTCGAGCGTTTCCTCTGGGCCCTGCGCCGCGGTGCCATTCCCGCTGGCCGCATCACGTCCAACGCTGGCGCGCTCGAGCATAAGCCGGCCACCTCCACGATCAACTGCACGGTCTCGGGCACCATCCACGACTCGATGGACGACATCCTCGAGAAGGTGCACGAAGCCGGCCTCACGCTGAAGGCCGGTTGCGGCATCGGCTACGAGTTCTCGACGCTGCGCCCGCGCGGCGCCTACGTCTCCGGCGCCGGCGCCCACACGTCGGGCCCGCTGTCGTTCATGGATATCTACGACAAGATGTGTTTCACCGTCTCCTCCGCCGGCGGTCGCCGCGGTGCGCAGATGGGTACCTTCGACATCGCCCATCCGGACGCCAAGGAATTCATCCGCGCCAAGCGCGAAGACGGTCGCCTGCGCCAGTTCAACCTGTCGCTGCTGATCACCGACGGCTTCATGGAAGCGGTCGAGAACGACCAGGACTGGCCGACGGTCTTCCCGGTGCACGTCAAAGAGCAGCACGAGATCGACCTCAACGACGCCGCCAAGGTCATCTGGCGCGAGTGGCCGACCTCGCAGAATTATGTGACGCGCGAAGACGGCCTCGTCGCCTGCAAGATCTACGGCCACATCCGTGCGCGGCACCTGTGGGACATGATCATGGTCTCGACGTATGACTACGCCGAGCCGGGTTTCATCCTCATCGACCGCGTCAACGAGATGAACAACAACTGGTGGTGCGAGCACATCCGCGCGACCAACCCCTGCGGCGAGCAGCCGCTGCCGCCGTACGGCTCGTGCCTGCTGGGCTCGATCAACCTCACCGTGTTCGTCCGCGATCCGTTCGGCCCCAAGGCCCGGTTCGACTGGGAGGAATACCGCGAGGTGGTCCGCGTGTTCACCCGCATGCTCGACAACGTGGTCGAGATCAACGGCCTGCCGCTCGCCCAGCAGCGCGAAGAGATCATCTCCAAGCGTCGCCACGGCATGGGCTTCCTGGGCCTCGGCTCCACGGTCACCATGCTGAAGATGCGCTACGGCAACGCCGATGCGGTCGCCTTCACCGAGGAAGTCTCGCGTGAGATGGCTGTCGCCGGCTGGGAAGTGGCCCTYGAGCTCGCCAAGGAAAAGGGCCCGGCGCCCGTCCTGAGCCGCGAGTACGAGGTCACCGCCGAGATGCTGCGCAAGCGGCCGGAGATGGTCACCGACGGCTGGAAGGTCGGCCAGAGCATCCGTGGCAGCGTGCTGCACGCGAAGTATTCCCGCTACATGCAGCGCGTGGCCGAGGTGGCCCCGGAGCTGATCGAGGCCCTGGCCGAGACCGGCGCGCGCTTCACCCACCACTCGTCCATCGCGCCCACCGGCACGATTTCGCTCAGCCTGGCCAACAATGCCTCCAACGGGATCGAGCCCAGCTTTGCGCACCACTATTCCCGCAATGTGATCCGCGAAGGGAAGAAGTCGAAAGAGAAGGTCGAGGTTTTCAGCTACGAGCTGCTGGCCTACCGCGCCCTCATCAATTCCGAGGCGCTGCCGTTCTCCGACGACCCGAAGACCCGCCTGCCGGATTACTTCGTCTCCGCCGACGACATCAGCCCGAAAGAACACGTAGACATCCAGGCGGCCTCGCAGAAGTGGATCGATTCGTCCATTTCCAAGACCGCGAACGTCCCGACGGATTATCCGTATGAGGACTTCAAGGACATCTATATGTACGCCCATAAGCAGGGTCTGAAGGGCTGCACAACCTTCCGTTTTAACCCCGCCGCGTTCCAGGGCGTGCTCGTAAAAGAAACCGACCTGGAGAACACCCTCTATCGCTTCGAATTGGAAGACGGTAGCGTTGTCGAACTGAAGGGTAATGAAGAGGTCGAATACGACGGTGAAATGCACACCGCCGCGAACCTCTTTGATGCTTTGAAGGAAGGCTATTACGGTAAGTTCTGACCCCGCGGAGAGGGAAAAACATGTCCAACGAAAACCAGGTTGTCGAGGGTGAGCTGCCCGATATCGACACCAATGACACCGTCGAGACGCCCGAAGCGGAGACGAATGTCGCCGCTGAAGTGACGCCGTCGCCGGTCGTCGCAAAGAAAGTTGTCAAGCGTAAGCCGGTCGCCATCAAGACGATCGACCCGACGCCCGAGCCGGCTGCTGCCGCTTCGAGCGACCACGATCTTGGCGAGCCGGACTTCGTGTCGGAGCCGGCTTCCGAGTCGGTCGTATCGGAGCCGTACTCGGCACCGGTCGTCAAGAAGGCTCGCAAGGCGCCGGTGAAGAAGGCTGCCGTTGTCGAGGTTGCCCCGGTGGAGACGCCGGCTCCGGCCAAGAAGGCTGCGAAGAAGGCAACTCGCAAGGCGGCGCCTAAGGCTGCTCCGGCTAAGGCTGCACCTGCTGAAGCGGCGCCGAAGAAGGCCGCTGCTAAGAAGGCTGCGCCGAAGAAGGCTGCTGCGGCTGCCAAGAAGGCTCCGGCCAAGAAGGCGGCACCTGCCAAGGCTGCTCCGAAGAAGGCGGCTGGTAAGAAGGCTGCTGCCAAGAAGGCTGCGCCGACCAAGGTTGCTGCCAAGAAGGCTTCGGCGAAGAAGGCTGTCAAGAAGGCTGCTGTGAAGAAGGTTGCTGCTAAGAAGGCTCCGGCCAAGAAGGCAGTTGCCAAGAAGGCACCGGCCAAGAAGACTGCGGTCAAGAAGGCTGCAGTCAAGAAGGTTGCCGCTAAGAAGGTCGCCGCCAAGAAGGCCACGAAGAAAGTCGCGGTCAAGAAGGCAGCCTCCAGGAAGGTCGCTTCCAGGAAGGCTGTGACCAAGGCCGTCAAGAAGGCGCCGGCTCGTAAGGTTGCCTCGAAGAAGGTCGCCAAGGTCGCCAAGAAGGCCGCTTCCAAGAAGGCCGCTTCCAAGAAGGTCGCCGCCAAGAAGGGTTCGACCCGTAAGGCAGCAGCGGTCAAGAAGGTTGTCCGCAAGGCAGCCGGTCGCGTCGTGAAGAAGGCCGCAGCCGTCCGCAAGACGGTCAAGAAGGCTGCCGGTCGCGTTGCGAAGAAGGTCTCGACGGCTCGTAAGGC
>NZ_JBFUJE010000292.1:0-4909 GCF_056401535.1 Luteibacter sp. P4_E6
GCCGATACGGTGCACGTACGACTCGGTGTCGTGCGGGATGTCGTAGTTCAGCACGTGGCTGATGCGCTCGACGTCGAGACCGCGRGCGGCGACGTCGGTCGCGATGAGGATGTCGAGCTTGCCGGACTTCAGGTTGTCGATCACGCGCTCACGCTGCGCCTGGGCGATGTCACCGTTGATCGCGGCGGCCAGGAAGCCCCTTGCCTGCAGCTTGCTGGCGAGTTCTTCGGTGGCCTGCTTGGTACGGGTGAACACGATCATCGCGTCGAAGCTTTCGGCTTCGAGGATGCGGGTCAGCGCGTCGAGCTTGTGTATGCCGCTGACGAACCAGTAACGCTGGCGAATGTTCGCCGCGGTCGTGGTCTTGTTCTTGATCGTGATCTCGATCGGGTCTTTCAGGTAGGTCTGCGCGATGCGACGAATCGGCGCCGGCATGGTCGCGGAGAACAGAGCGACCTGACGGGTTTTCGGCGTGGCCTGCAGCAGCTTCTCGACGTCGTCGATGAAGCCCATGCGAAGCATTTCGTCCGCTTCGTCGAGGACCAGGAAGCGCAGGCCGGAAAGATCCAGCGTGCCCTTGTCCAGGTGGTCGATGACGCGACCCGGCGTGCCGACGATGACCTGTGCGCCGCGCTTGAGACCCTGCAACTGCGGGCCGTAGCTCTGGCCGCCGTAGATCGGCAGGACCTGGAAGCCGGGCATGTAGGTGGCGTATTTCTGGAACGCTTCGGCGACCTGGATGGCGAGCTCGCGGGTGGGCGCGAGAACCAGCGCCTGCGGCTTGCCGGGTTTCAGGTCGATGCGCGACAGCACGGGCAGCGCGAAGGCAGCGGTCTTGCCGGTGCCGGTCTGCGCCTGGCCGATGACGTCGCGGCCTTCGAGCAGCGGCGGAATGGTGGCGGCCTGGATCGGCGACGGCACTTCGTAGCCGACTTCGGCCAAGACGCGCATCACTTTTTCGTCGAGCGCGAGCGCGCTAAAGCCGGGCTGAGCCGGAGCGTTATCTGTATCGGGGGATGACATGGCGACCTCGAAGAGGGGGCGCGGCGGCGGAAGYGGCGCCGGGCAGTAGCGGTATTGTAGCAGCGATGGGCGCCCGGTGAGGCGGGCCATAGCCACTTGTTGCGTCGGCGTTACACTTCCCGGTCAGCTTTCGTACGGAGAGAAGGGCATGACGACGATCGAGACGGTCTCGGAACAACGCTGCTTCGGCGGCATCCAGGGGTTCTATTCCCATGCATCCGAAGCGTGCGGCGGTACGATGCGTTTTGCGGTTTTCATGCCTCCTGCGGCCGAAAACGGGCCTGTTCCTGTCCTGTGGTACCTCGCCGGTCTGACGTGTACCGCTGAAACTTTTACGATCAAGGCCGGCGCGCAGCGAATCGCTGCGGAGCTCGGCATCGCGCTGGTGATGCCGGATACGAGCCCGCGGGATACGGGCTTCCCCGGCGCCACCGGCGACTGGGAATTCGGTGAGGGCGCAGGCTTTTACCTGGACGCCACCGAAGCACCGTGGTCTTCACGTTTTCGCATGTACAGCTACGTCGTCGACGAACTGCCCCGCGTGGTGGCGGAACGATTCGCATTGGACATGAGCCGGCAGGGCATTTTTGGCCATTCCATGGGCGGACACGGTGCATTGACCATCGCACTGCGCAATCCCGGCCGTTACCGTTCGGTGTCAGCGTTCGCACCTATCGTCGCGCCCGCCAGCGTGCCGTGGGGCGAGAAGGCATTCCCGCGCTATCTCGGTGAGGATCGCAAGGGCTGGGCCCTGCACGATGCCACCCAGTTAATCAGGGACGGCGCCCGTTTCGACGGCCGGATCCTTATCGACCAGGGTGAAGCGGACGGCTTCCTGACGAAGCAATTGCAGCCCCAGCGATTCGAGGCGGCCTGCGAAGAAGCGGGCCAGCCGCTCCAGTTGCGCATGCAGCCTGGCTACGACCACAGCTACTACTTCATCCAGACCTTCGTGGAAGACCACCTGCGCCACCACGCGAAGGCGCTCGCTGCATGAGCGAACCCATCCGCATGCGGACGCCAAGAACGGTGATCCGCCTTCTCGATCCGGAAGAGGCCGAGTTACTGCGCCGCTACCGTGTGGAGAATCGCGAGCACCTGCGACCGTGGGAGCCCTTGCGGACCGAAACGCACTACACCACGGAAGGCTGTCGGCTCGCCATCGAGGCGGGCCTCGAAGCGGCAAGGGCGGATCGCGGCTTTCCGTTCGTCGTACTGACGCCCGACGGCAGCGAAATCATCGCGACATTCACACTTGCCAACGTCGTCCGTGGCGTCTTCCAGGCCTGCCATCTCGGCTACGGCATCGCGCGAAAGCACGAAGGCCAAGGCCTGATGGTCGAAGCCCTGGACGCCGCGATCCGTTATGCGTTCGGCCCTCTGGACTTCCATCGCGTGATGGCGAATTACATGCCGCGCAATGACCGGAGTGGCCGCCTTCTCGCGCGTTTAGGCTTCGAGAAGGAAGGCTATGCCAAGCGCTACCTGAAGATCGAGGGGCTGTGGGAAGACCACGTGCTTACCGCGAAGATCAGGGCGCAGGGCTGAGCGAACGATCAGGCCTTGTTGGTGGCCGGACCCGTACGCTGACGACGACGCTTGTGGTTGCCGGTGTTCTCGCCGGTACCTGCAGGCGAGTGGCTGTGCGGACGGTGCGACGACGGCCGACCGGCCGTGCCACCCGCGCTGCCACCACCGGCTGCGCCCTGGCGACCCTGACCGTTCGACGGCGAACGGCCCTGACCGCCTGCCGAGCGACCCTGACCACCACCCGAGCGGCCCTGGCCGACCTGGTTGCGCGAGGCCTGCGGCTGACGCGGCTGCTGCTTCGGACGCGGCGCACCGGAATCCATGCGCAGCGGCGTGCTCGGCTCGAAGCCGGGGACGTTGCTGACTTCGAGATCGGTCTTGAGCAGACGACCGATGTCGCGGAGCAGGCCCGACTCGTCATGGCTGACCAGCGAGATGGCCTGGCCTTCAGCGCCCGCGCGGCCGGTCCGGCCGATGCGATGCACGTAGTCCTCGGCCACCATCGGCAGGTCGAAGTTGATCACGACCGGCAGCTGGTCGATGTCGATACCGCGCGCGGCGATATCGGTCGCCACGAGCACGGTGACGCGGCCGGTCTTGAAGTCGGACAGGGCGCGCGTACGGGCGTTCTGGCTCTTGTTGCCATGGATGGCAGCGGCCTTGATGCCGGCCTGTTCCAGGTGACGTACGAGCYTGTCGGCGCCGTGCTTGGTGCGGCCGAAGACCAGCGTCTGGCGGCGGCTGTCCTGCGACAGGATGTGCAGGAGCAGGTCGCGCTTGTTCGCCGCATCGACCGGGTGCACGCGGTGCGTGACCAGGGTCGCGACGGAGTTGGCCGGCGTGGTGGACACTTCTTTCGGGTCGCGCATGAACTGCTGCGCGAGTGCCTTGATTTCCGGCGCGAACGTAGCCGAGAACAGCAGCGTCTGACGCTGGCGCGGCACGGCGGCGAGGATGCGCTTGAGTGCCGGCAGGAAGCCCATGTCGAGCATGCGGTCGGCTTCGTCGAGCACCAGGATGTCGACCTTGGAAAGGTCTACCGAGCGCTGCTGCATATGGTCGATCAGGCGGCCCGGCGTGGCGACGACGACGTCGACACCGCGGCGCAGTGCCTGCAACTGGTTGCCCATGCCAACGCCGCCGAAGATGACGGTGCTGGAGAGGCGCACGTACTTGCCGTAGTCGCGCAGGTTTTCCTGCACCTGGGCGGCAAGCTCGCGGGTCGGGGTGAGGATCAGCGCGCGGATCGGGCGACGCGTGTCGCCACGGTCATCTTTGGAGAGCAGCTGCAACAGCGGCAGTGCGAACGCGGCGGTTTTGCCGGTACCCGTCTGGGCGGCGGCCATAAGGTCGTTGCCGGCGAGGACAAGCGGGATCGCTGCGGACTGGATCGGGGTCGGCTTTTCATAGCCGGCTTCGGAAAGGGCGCGCAGCAACGCGGGCGCAAGGCCCAGCGAATCGAAAGACATGGAGTGAAGCTCCTGCGTGACTCGAGCGTTCCCTGGAACCGCACTACGAGTCGATGGATTGGCGGCCGCTAACCATGACGAAGACAGCAGGCTGGCCGGTGTCGAGCGCGCTTCCGAGGGTGGGGGAACGGGCGGGAGATTCTCCACGCCGGGGGTCCGCAAGGGAGTCGGAGCGCAAGCACGACCCGCCGAGTATACCTTATTGCGGCGCACAATGCCCAATGGCGGCTGACCGCCCGATCAGTTCTGCCGGGAAGCCGTCATCAGGTAGCTGTTATAAGGCGTCCGCCCGAACAGCGGCCGGAAATCCACCCGGATCCCCCGCGGCTCCAGCACCCCGCGAATATCGTCTTCGGTCGGAAAATACTGGGCCCCGCCAGGGATCCAGCCCACCGCCTCGATGAATTTCTCCTCCCACACGGTGGCCCGATAGCGCCAGGTACCGTCCCGGATCACGTTGCGCAGGATCAGTACGCCATCGTCGGCAAGGTGGTCCACGGCATAGGCCAGCAGATCCGCCTGGCGGTCCTCTGGCAGGTAATGGAGGACATCGAGCATGGCCACGTGCCCGCGGATGGCCTGGGGCGTGGTGGCATCCACCTCGCTGAGGGAAATGCTCGCACCCAATCCTGCCCGGTCCGCGGCAGCCCGCCCCATGGCGATCTTGTCGGGGTCGTGATCGAGCCCGAGGTAGCCATCCAGCGCGTCGCAGGCATGCAGGTAGTGGCCGAGGATGCCCAGGCCGCAGCCGATGTCCAGCAGGGGCAGGCGCCGACCGGCGATGGCGGTCGCGGTGGCGGCATAGACGGGGTCGGTGGCCAGTTTGCCGTGGATGTAGATCCGGTCGCGGCGGCGACTGAACCGCGAGGCGATGCGTCGCCGTGTGC
>NZ_JBFUJE010000293.1:0-4898 GCF_056401535.1 Luteibacter sp. P4_E6
CCTCGAAACCGTGGGCGGCAAACACCTCGATCGCGCGCTGGAGCGCCGTATCCCGGTCGAATTCACGTGGACGCGCCATGCCTCACCGCTTCTGGATCGAAAAGTCCACAAAAGCCTATCACTGATTGTGGCCGCGGTCGTTTACAGCCGCTAGACTCCCCCGATGACGCACCCTGGGGCCATGCTGCAAACGGACATCGATGTGTCGGTCGAAGCGATTGCGCGGCTGTCCGTCGTCCCGCGCATCCTCGACGCCGTGGTCCGTGCCACCGGCATGCGATTCGCGGCCGTAGCGCGCGTCACCGACAACCGCTGGACCGCCTGCGCCGTTCGCGACGACCTCGGTTTCGGGCTAAGGCCTGGCGAGGACCTGGTCCTCGAGACAACCATCTGCAACGACATCCGCTCGCACCGCCACCCCGTGGTGTTCGGGCATGCCAGTCAGCACGCGGTCTATTCGAACCACCATACCCCGAAGCACTACGGGCTCGAATCCTATGCCTCGGTGCCGATCTATACGGTCGGCGGTGAATTCTTCGGTACGTTGTGCGCCATCGATTCGCGCCCCGTCATCGTGGACGAAGACAGGCTGGCGACCGAGATGATCCTCTACGGCGAGCTCATTGCCTCGCAGATGGCACTCGAAGGTCGGGTGGAACATGCCGAACGCGCGCTGCGCACATCAATGGACGAAGGCGTGTTGCGCGAGCAATTCCTCGCCGTCGTAGGCCACGACTTGCGCAGCCCGTTGCAGGCAGCAGGCATGGCGGCCGAGGCCCTCGCCGACATGGCGCTACCGCCTCGGGCGGGGCGCCTCGCGAAAGTCATCACGGCCAGTGCAAAGCGCATGACCGACCTGATTGACGACATCATGGATTTCGCGCGGGCTCGGCTTGCTTCAGGCATTCCCGTGGCCCAGTTGGAACAGGGCGATCTCGCCGCCATGGTCGGCCGGGTGGTGGCCGAGGTCTCCGCGGCACACCCCACCGCCACGATCGTCAGCGACCTGGACATACCGAGAGCGCTTCGATTCGATCCGGTGCGCCTGCAGCAATTGCTCGCCAACCTGCTCAACAACGCGATGACCCATGGCGACACGCGACGGGCGATCCGCGTCGACGGGCGCGTCGAAGACAACGCTGTCGTGCTCGAGGTCACCAACTTCGGTACGCCAATCGATCCCGCCACGCAGGGCATGCTGTTCCAGCCGTTCTATCGACCGGAAAGCGCGACGCCACGCCCCGGACTCGGGCTGGGACTGTATATCGCCTCGGAGATCGCGCGTGCCCACGGAGGCACGCTCACGGTCTGCTCCAGCACGGACGAGGGCACCTGCTTCACCCTGCGCCTGCCGCTCACCGGCGCCTGACGCTCAGCGCGCGGCACTCGCCGCCGGGTAGTCGGTGGTGGTCTCGAATTCCGCGTAGGGTTGTTCGCTCTCGGCAAGGCTTGCCAGCGGAAGTCGCTCGGCGACGCCCATCAGGCGGGCGCGCAACACACTCACTTCGCGCAACTTCTCCGATGCCGCAAACGAGTACTGATCGGTCATTTCGAAGGCGGCGACGATGTTTCCGTCCTCGCTTCGCATGATCCACGGGCGTCGCGCCGTGATCAGGCCCGCCCGCTGCATCGCCTCGTAGATTTCCAGCAGGATCGAAACGACCAGATCGGTGCGGCCCGGGAACGGCCGATAGCCAACGATGATGGAGGTAGACACGCAGGACCTCGTGGCGGCTGAGAGGCGACACCACATTTGTAACCAGTAACGGGTCGGCGTCAAGCGTTACGTGGTGCGGTTTCGGCAAACCTTCGCAACAAGCATCACAGTTCACGAACCACGCGGAAGCCGACGCGCGCACTGCGCAGATCGGCATCCGCTCCCTGACGATAGGCGGAGCGAACCATGTCCGGCGCGCTGCCCCAGGACCCGCCGCGGATCACCCGCCGCGAACAGCCCGGATTGACCCAGGCTTCCGCCGTGCGCGGTGCGCGAATGTAGTTGTCGTGCCAGCAGTCCCCGACCCATTCCGACACGTTGCCGCCCATGTCATACAGGCCGAACGGATTCGGGGTGAAACTCATGACCGGCGCCGGCCCCCAGTAGCTGTCCTTATAGCCGCTGAACGCATTGCTCCAACGGCGCCCGGAGCCGGAACGGTCATTGCCACCGGTGAGGTTCTCCACGCGCGAGGTGGGATTGTCGTCACCCCACCAGTAGCGCGTCGTGCTGCCCGCGCGCAACGCATATTCGAACTCGGCCTCGCTGGCAAGGCGATACTTCTTGCCCGTTCGCTGCGACAGCCAGTCCGCGTAGGCCTTGGCGTCGTTCCATGAAACGTTGATGACCGGCAGGCGCTCCTGGCCAGGCTTGCCCGCATAGTCGTCCTGCCAGGTCGCCGACGCTTCGTCGCGAAGGCCGCCGCTCTGTTCATCGTAGACGCTGCCACCGCCCAGGGACTGCGATTGCGGAACGTAACCGCTTGAGCGTACGAAGTCGCGGAACTGTCCGATCGTCACGGAACTGCGCCCCATGCCGACGCCTTTATCGACCTGGACTTCATGCGCGGGGGACTCATTGGTGTCGTGGCCCCGCTCGCCATCCGGCGAGCCCATCATGAAATGTCCCGTGGGCAAGACGACGAGGGCCGGGGCCTGCCCGGTCGAGTCGACGAAGCGATCGGCGATGACCTGACCCGGTTTGTAGCTTGCGTAGAGACGGGCGTTGGTCACCCTCTCGTTGAAGTCGTCGATACCCGCCAGATCGGGGCTGACTTGCTGTGCCTTGGTCGCCAGCTGCTGCGCGAGCTCGATGTTGCCGGCGTCCAGCGCGGAACGCGCCTGGGCCAGCATCGCCGCACCGCTCTGCCGACGCATGCCTTCGATGCGGCCTCGGGTGTCCTGCAGGCCCTGCGATTCGGGAAGGATCGTCGCGGCCTCCGCCAGCGCGGCGTCCGCGGCGCTGAAATCGTTCTGGGCGACGGCGGCGAGCGCCTTGTCGAGTACGACACGCTGGACCTGGATGACGCCCTGCTCCGCCACGGCGTTGTCGGGATCGAGCTGCAGCACCGCCCGGTAGGTGTCCAGGGCACTGTCGCCACGCGGCTGCTCCGCCTTGCCTTCCTGGAGCTGACCGGCCGCCTTCCCGAGCATGGGTCTCACCTTGTCGAGGACAGCCAGTTTTTCCTGCAAGGGCGCGACCTCGGCGGTGGTTCCCGGTAGCGCCTTGAGCGCTGCGAGCCCGTCGCGCGCGGTGTCGGCATCACCCAGGGCGATGTCCTGCTCGATCTCCGCCGCGAGCCGCGCACGGACCTCGTCCATGCCGCCCAGGGCGCGCTGGCTATCGCCCTTTTCCTTGAGGACGGCCGTGAACATCGCAGCGGCACTGTCCTTGCCACCCACCAGGCGATCCGCCTGAAGCGCCTTGTCCGCACGGTCGAGCAAGGCGGTCAGCTCGGGTGAATCCGGCGTCTTCTGGGCCGGAAGCTGGACTTCGTTGGTCTTCTCCCGGCGGCGTGCGGCGATCACCGATGACGGCGCGAGCATGATCGGCGGCCCGGCGTCGATTTCGGACACGATGGCCCCGGGTGCGGCCTGGGGGCGTTGATCGAAGCCCATGGTCGTGGGCTGTCCGCGCATCGGCGAACGCGGCGTATTCTGGCCCGGCTCGACGTGCAGCAGTTGCGGAAAGAAGTGATAGAACAAGGCAAAACCGAGCACAGCGACACCCAGGGAGCCGCCAATGGCGCGCTGTCGGCGGACGGTCTCGGTGTTCGGCATGGTGGGTTGTTCCGTGCGGGCCTGCTATCGTGCGCTGCCACCTTAGAGAATCGCGTGCGGCAGGGCAACACGAACGTCGCGCGCGTTCCATGTACGTACAAGGACGCAGGAATGACATCGAGCGACCTCGCTCCCGCTGCACCGTGGATCGACAATCACGAGGAGCTTGCCACCTGGCTTGCCCCTGTCGGCCCGACCGCCGTCGTCGGACTCGACACGGAGTTCATGCGGCGCAATACCTTTTACCCGCAGCTCGCCTTGCTTCAGTTGGCCCACGATGGCCGCTACGCCCTGATCGATCCGGTGGCCTTTCCGCTGGGAGACGTGCTCCGCCCGACCTTCGCCGAGAACCCGGTGGTCACGGTGATGCACAGCGCCGGCGAAGATCTCGAAGCGATGTCGCCGTTCCTGCCCGACGGCCCCCACACCTTGTTCGACACGCAGATCGCCGCGGCTTTCGTCGGCATGGGACTGGGCATCAGCTACCGTGCCCTCGTCGCTGAGCTGGTCGGCGCCGAACTCGACAAGGGCGAGACGCGCAGCGACTGGCTGCAGCGCCCGCTGACCGAATCGCAGAAGCTTTACGCCACACTCGATGTCGTCCACCTTCATCCCGTGCACGCCATCCTCAGCGAGCGCCTTGTGGAGCGCGATCGCGCCGCCTGGCATGCGGAAGACTGCGCACGCATGAAGCGCCGGGCCAGCGAGCGCGAAGGGGATCCGCAACCGCAGCGCAGCTTCAAGGGCGCTGCGGAATGGACGCCGGAGAAACAAGCCCTCCTCCGTCGCGTGCTGCGCTGGCGCGAAACCACCGCCCGCGAACTCGACAAGCCGCGTTCGTGGCTGCTCGAGGATGCTCAGGCCCTGGACCTCAGCAACGCCCTGCCGCGCGACGCCGCGTATCTGGACGAGCGCGTGCGCGGCACCCGCGCATTGCGTGCACCCCAGCGCAAGGAATTGTTCGACCTGCTCCAGCGGCCGGTGGACGCCCAGGAAATCGAATCCACCGCCCCGGTCGTGGGTCACCCCGTGGGCGACGCGAAGCGCGCCATCAACGAAATGCGCAGCGTCATCGACCTGCTCGCCACCCAGCTCGATCTTCCGCCCGGCCTGCTCTGCTC
>NZ_JBFUJE010000294.1:0-4890 GCF_056401535.1 Luteibacter sp. P4_E6
GGGCGGGGGTGGACGGCACGACTCCGGTCACCAGCGGCTGCTCGCCACTGCCCAGGGCCTGGCCCATCTTCGGCAGGGCGACCGCGACCACCGGGGTGGTGCGCTCGTAGCTCGGCTTGCTGTGCTCGCCCATGTCCGCTTCACGGATACGGGTGATTTCCAGGTGCGGCGTCTCGAGCTTGTCGTCAGCGACGACGACCACGTGCACGTTGTGGCGCAGTTCGATCTCGACGACGCTGGCGCGCTTCTCGTTGAGCATGAAGTTGGCGACCGCGGGCGGCGCCTGCACCAGGACCTGCCCGGTGTTTTCCTTCATTGCGTGCTCTTCGATGAGACGCAGAGTGGACAGGGCCAGCGATTCGACGCTGCGGATGTGGCCATGGCCTTCGCAACGCGGGCAGACGATCTGGGTGGCTTCGCCCAGGCTCGGGCGCAGGCGCTGACGCGACATTTCGAGCAGGCCGAAACGTGAGATGCGACCGATCTGGACACGGGCGCGGTCCGCCTTGAGGGCGTCCTTGAGGCGCTCTTCCACCTCGCGCTGGTGGCGCGGGCTGTCCATGTCGATGAAGTCGATGACGATCAGGCCGCCGGCATCGCGGATGCGCAGCTGACGGGCAATCTCGCTGGCGGCTTCGAGATTGGTGTTGAACGCTGTCTCTTCGATGTCGCTGCCCTTGGTCGCCTTCGACGAGTTGATGTCGATGGCGGTGAGGGCTTCGGTCTGGTCGATGACGATCGAACCGCCGGAGGGAAGGCGGACGTTACGCTCGAAGATGCTTTCGATCTGGGTTTCGATCTGGTACCGCGAGAACAGCGGCGTCGGATCCTGGTAGAGCTTGAGCTTGCGCAGATTGTTCGGCATCACCTGCTGGACGAAGTCGCGGGCGTCGTTGAACAGCTGCTCCTCGTCGATGAGGATCTCGCCGATGTCATTACGCAGGTAGTCGCGCAGGGCGCGGATGAACAGCTTGGATTCCTGGTAGATCAGGAATGGGGCCTTCTGCGAGTTCGCAGCGCCCGAGACCGACTTCCACAGTTGCAGGAGGTAGTCGAGATCCCACTGGAGCTCTTCGGCGTCACGGCCCATACCGGCGGTGCGCACGATCAGGCCCATGTCGTCGGGCACCGAGAGGTGCTCCATCGCTTCCTTCAGGGCCTGGCGGTCTTCACCCTCGATGCGACGGGACACGCCGCCGGCACGGGGGTTGTTCGGCATCAGCACCATGTAGCGACCGGCGAGGCTGATGAAGGTGGTGAGGGCGGCTCCCTTGTTGCCGCGCTCTTCCTTCTCGACCTGGACGATGATTTCCTGGCCTTCCTTCAACAGCTCACGGATGTTGGACTTGCCTTCCGCGTTCGGGTTGAAGTACTCGCGGGCCACTTCCTTGAGCGGAAGGAAGCCGTGGCGTTCGGCGCCGTAGTCGACGAAGCAGGCTTCGAGGGACGGTTCGACGCGGGTGATACGACCCTTGTAGATATTGGCTTTTTTCTGTTCCCGGGACGGGATTTCAATATCGAGATCGTAAAGGTTCTGGCCATCGACGATGGCCACGCGCAACTCTTCGCGCTGAGTCGCGTTGATCAACATACGCTTCATTGTAAGTTCCTCGGCCTTGCCGCGCGGCCGCGCGCCGCGGTGGCGCCCTTTGGGGCGGCCTGCCGGGGATCGCGCCGCAGCGGTGAGGCTTCAAGCGGCATGGGATCCGGGACCGATACCTGGACCCGGCGTGATTCGTGATAAGCGCCTTGCAACCGGTCCGCGTCCTTACGGATTAGCCGGACAACCGCAACCCGAACCGCTACGATGTGGGGTGTGCTCACCTTCCGACCCCTCGGACGGAATGGCATGACACTCGCCTTACGTGACGGTACAGGCACCCCGCGAGAGATAAGTCTTCAGCGGAGCCTGGCGCTCGCCGAGTATCCTATCAAATTCGAGTTTTATCAATGCAGACGGTAACTTCCCTCGACGGCGGCCAAGGTGTGCGCATCGTCGAAATCGGCCCTGAGCGGGACGGCCAGCGCGTGGACAACGCCCTGATGACCATGCTCAAGGGGGTGCCGCGCAGCCTGGTCTACCGCATCCTGAGAACGGGGCAGGTCCGGATCAACGGCAAGCGGGCCAAGCCGGACACGCGCCTTGCCCTGGGCGATATGTTGCGGATTCCGCCGGTTCGCGTGGCCGAGCGCGAAGAGAACGAGGCGCCTTCCGGCATGGTCCGGTCGGTGGCCGACGCCGTCATCTTCGAAGACAAGCACTTCCTGGTGATCGACAAGCCGGTCGGCATCGCGGCCCATGGCGGCAGTGGCGTCAGCCATGGCGCCATCGAGCTGCTGCGGGCGGCACGGCCGAACGAGCACCTCGAACTGGTCCATCGCCTCGACCGCGATACCAGCGGTGTGCTCGTGCTGGCGAAGTCCCGGTCGGGACTGACGGGCCTGCAGGCGCTGATCCGCGAAAATACGGTGACCAAGCAGTACCTCTGCCTGATGACCGGTACGCCGCGCAAAGCCAAGTTCGACGTGAATGCGCCGCTTCTGAAGTCTGTGATGCACGGTGGCGAGCGCCTGGTCCGCGTCGACGATGCGGGCAAGCCCTCGCTGACCTATTTCAAGGAACTGGAGCAGTACCCGAACGCCCGCCTGATGCAGGCGACCCTGGGTACCGGCCGTACCCACMAGATCCGCGTCCATGCACAGTACGCCGGGCATCCGCTGGCCGGTGACCCGAAGTATGGCGACGAGGCGGCGAACAAGCGGTTCCGGGCCATGGGCCTGAAGCGGATGTTCCTGCACGCGGCACGCATGAGCTTCGACCTGGACGGCAAGAACTACGATTTTTCCTCGCCGTTGCCCGACGAACTCAAGGCGTTCCTCAACAAACTGGCCGGCTGAGGCCGGTCAGCCAAGGAACCTCGCGCTCACTTCCAGCGAGCGCAGGATCCCACCGGCCAGGCAGGCCTGCAGCAACAGGGCGCTGAACGCATGGGCCAGCGCCACGGGAAGCAGCGCGCGGTGATGCAGGTACCACCAGGCCCAGCCGAGCTCGGCGACGAAACACAGCTGCATCAACAGGCTGTTGGGCGTGTGCAGCAGGGCGAAGGTCAGCGCCGCGAGCAGCACGGCCAGCGGCCGCGGAAGGGCCCGCGCGAGCAGCGAGGCGACCACGGCGAGGATCAGCCACTGCTGGACGAAGGCCCACGCTATATAGAGGAGTGCGCGACCCGGTACCGGCCAAACCGGTGCGTGGCCCGCCACCGCCACGATCGCGATGGTGACTGGCAAGGCAAGGAGCGGCCAGCCTGCCGTGCGCCAGGCACCGAGCCAGCGCCAGCGCGGCAGCTGGCGCCTGATCGCCAGGAAAAGGGCGTAAACCACGCCCAGCGCGAACATGACGACAGCCGGTGCGGCCGGCCTCGCAGACAAGCCGAGACCCGCAATGAACCAGACGGGTCCGGCGATGACGAGGAGTGCTTCGATCGGGCCGGCCCGGACGGGCCGCACCGCGTCCGCTTCGGCGGGTTTCATCGCCGCGCGTACCGACGGCACGACGACCAGCAGCAAGAGGTAGAGCAGCGGAGCCGCCCAAGGCTGCCAGGCGGGAGCCGGAGGTTGCCGGACGGCATTGCCGAAACTCGCCGTGGGCGAGGTCGCCAACCGGGCGTCGCGCCAGTCGAGCAGGCCTTCGGCCGATAGTCCGTCAGGCAGGGACGTGGCGGCCGGTGGTAGCCATGTTTGAGGCGGTGCGAGAGAGGCCTCGCGAAGGGTAAGGGTCTGGCCGGCGGGCAGTGTGGCGACGAGTCGCAGCATGGCGGCCCGGCCCGGCGCGTTGACGGTGTGGTGGGTGTCATCGGTCCACTTGAGCCGGTCAAGCCGCACGGGGTGCGACAAGGCCTCCGGCGACAGATTACCCAGATCGGCATGTGCCACGGGTGCCTGCAGCGTCGGGCGGACCGCCAAGGCGTAATGCCCGGCCGCCGACGCCGAGGCATCCAGGCGCAGGGTCGCCAGCGCACGCAGGTCGGCCGGGCGGCGCAGCGGGAAGCCGATCTCTAGCGCGCTGCCGTCGGTTGCCCGCACCTGCAGGCCGCCCGGTACCTGTTGCAGTCTTCCGCCTCCGAAGACCCGCCCGGCAACGACATCGCCGCTGTCACGGAGATGCCAGCGCCATGGGGACGATCCCGTGGCGTACGCGGCGCGGTCATTCGCGCTATCGCGCTCGATCGCCCCGCGAACCACCGTGGCCGCAAGCCAGGGCAGGGCGAACAGCGACGCGATCGCCAGCAGCACCGCTGCGAAAGCGGTCCCGCGAGGCGACAGCTTGCGCACCTCAGCGATCCAGCAGGGCCTCGACACGGGCCGCGCAGATCATGTCGTTCAGCGAGAGCCCGCCGACATCATGCGTGGACCAGAGCAGCTGGCAGTGGCCATAGCCCGCTTCGAGATCCGGATGGTGATCTTCCTGGTTGGCCATGAAACCTACGGCGTTGATGAAGCCCAGCGTGTGGTGGAAGTCCTTGAAGGGGAAGTCCTTGACGATGGCCTTGCCGTCCGACGTGATCTTCCAGCCGGGCAGGGTCGCGAGGTGACCCTCGACGGTGGCGCGGTCGAGGGCGTGCTCGGCGCCCTTGCGCGGCGTGCAGTGCTGGCTGGCGAGGGGGAAAAGGGTCATGGGGGAGGTCCGTCCTGTGAAAGCGCGAAGCGTCGGCGGTCGCGGTTGAATTGTCAAAAGGCGGCGTCCATTTCTAAACAGTACTAGAATGGTGCTATATCCGGCGCTCCCCACGCCGGACCCCAGTCCGGAGCCATCCATGATCGATATTTCGGAGCGCGCCCAGGCGCATTTCCAGCGCCTGCTTTCGCAGCAGGGCGACGACGACCTCGGCA
>NZ_JBFUJE010000295.1:0-4874 GCF_056401535.1 Luteibacter sp. P4_E6
CGCAGGACGATCTCAGGCGGCGCATCCCCCTGCTTGCCGAGAAGGCCGTGGCGCCGGAAGAAGTGCAGCATGCACGCGATGCGGTGGACACCGCGCAGTCCGCGCTCGAGTCCGCGCAGCGCCAGGCCGATGCTTCGCGCGCCCTGGTCGACGGCAGCGATGTCGAGACCAATCCCGCCGTGGAACAGGCACGTGCCGGCTTCCGCCAGGCCTGGATCGCGGCGCAACGCAACGCCATCGTCGCACCCATCGATGGCTACGTGGCGCTGCGCAGCGTGCAGGTCGGCAACAGCGTGCAGCCCGGTCAGCAACTGATGACCGTGGTACCCCTCCACGACCTCTGGGTCGATGCCAACTTCAAGGAAAGCCAGCTGCGCCACGTGCGCATCGGCCAGCCTGCGAAGATCGAAGCCGACATCTACGGCGGCGGCACCGAATACCACGGCAAGGTGATCGGCCTGGGTGCTGGCACGGGCAGCGCGTTCTCGCTGCTTCCCGCGCAGAACGCGACCGGCAACTGGATCAAGGTCGTGCAGCGCATCCCGGTGCGCATCGCACTGGACCCGAAGGATCTCGACAAGCATCCGCTGCGTATCGGCCTGTCCACGGATGTCACGGTCGACATCACCGACGACAAGGGCGACGTGCTCGCGCAGTCACCTTCGACGACACCTGTCGCGCAGACCAGCGTCTATGACGATGTCGCCGCCAAGGCCGATGYTGCCGCCGACGCCATCGTGCGCAAGAACCTGGGAGCGAGCGTGCCTTGAGCGACGCCGCCGCCATCCCCGCCGCCGCGCCCGCGAGCGGCCCCAAGCCGATCCAGGGCGCGACCCTGGCCGTGCTGACGATCGCCGTCGCGTTCTCCACTTTCATGGAGATCCTCGACACGACGATCGTCAATGTGGCCGTGCCGCATATCGCCGGCAGCCTCGGCGTGAGCTCGAGCGAGGGCACCTGGGCAATCAGCTCCTACTCCCTCGCCAGCGCGATCATGCAGCCGCTGACGGGATGGTTGGCCAAGCGCTTTGGCGAAGTGAAGACCTTCGTCTTCTCGGTCATGCTTTTCGTGCTGTTCTCGATGCTCTGCGGCCTCGCGTCCAGCATGCCGATGCTGGTGCTCTTCCGCCTGCTGCAGGGCGCGGGCTCCGGCCCGATGGTGGCGCTGTCACTCTCCCTGCTGCTGTCCAGTTATCCGAAGACCAAACAGGGCATGGCCCTGGCCATGTGGGCGATGACGGTCGTGGTGGCTCCGATCTTCGGCCCCATCCTCGGTGGGTACCTCACGGACAACTTCTCGTGGCCGTGGATCTTCTACATCAACGTGCCCGTGGGCGCCCTCGCCGGCGTGATCACCTGGACGATCCTGCGCGACCGCGAGACGAAGATCATGCGGGCGCCGATCGACACGGTGGGACTGGCGTTGCTCGTGATCGGCGTCGGCTCGCTGCAGTTCATGCTCGACAACGGCAACGACCACGACTGGTTCGCCTCGCCGCTCATCGTCACGCTGGGGCTGATCGCACTCGTCGCACTGGTCTTCCTGGTGATCTGGGAGCTCACCGCGAAGCATCCGGTGGTCGACCTGTCGCTGTTCGGGCGGCGCAACTTCGCGGTGGGCGTGACTGCCCTGTCGCTAGGCATGCTCGCCTTCTTCGGCATCAACGTGGTGTTTCCGCTGTGGCTGCAGACCACGCTGGGCTATACCTCGACCTGGGCCGGCCTTGCCACGGCGCCGGTGGGTATCCTCGCCTTCATCGTCTCGCCCTTCATCGGCAAGAACATCCAGCGCCTGGAGTTGCGCGCGGTGGTGACGTTCGCCTTCATGGTGTTCRCCTTCACCTCGTTCTGGTTCGCCGGCTTCAACAGCGGGGCCTCGTTCGCCGCGCTGGTGCTACCCCGCTTCATCATGGGCATCGCCATCGCCTGCTTCTTCATCCCGCTGAACCAGATCTTCCTGTCCGGCCTCAATCCGGACCAGATCGCCGGCGCCTCGGGACTGTCGAACTTCTTCCGGACGTTGGCGTCCAGCGTGTCCACCGCGCTGACCGTGACGCTCTGGACCCACCGGGGCGAGTCTCACCACGCCTCGCTCACCCAGTACGTGACCCAGGCCTCGCCGGCCACGGCGGCCTATACGAACCAGCTGGCCACGCTGGGCATCCAGGGCAAGCCGTCGCTGGCGGTGATCGACCAGATCCTCAACCGCGAAGCCCTGACCCTGGCCGTCAACGACGTGTTCTTCGGCTGTGCCATCCTGTTCCTGGCGCTGATTCCGATTCTTTGGCTTGCCAAACCGCCCTTTGGAAATGCCGGCGGTGCCGCGGCGCATTAAATTGCCGTTACCTGAATCGATTGAAAGACGGAATGTGAAATCCGAAAACGATTACACCCCCTTTCGACAACTGGTGCGGCGCAATACCTCGTGGTAGCTTTCGCCGCATGGCACAAACCCTACGCATCATTAAGAAGTATCCGAACCGGCGTCTCTACGACACGGAGATCTCGAGCTATATCACGCTGGAGGAAGTCCGCCAGCTGGTACTCGATGGGGAGAACTTCGAAGTCCGCGACGCCAAGTCGGGCGAGGATCTGACGCGCTCCGTCCTCCTGCAGATCATCGCGGAGCACGAAGAGCACGGTCAGCCGATGCTCTCCCCGCAGCTGCTGTCGCACATCATCCGCTTCTACGGCGACTCGCTGCAGGGCTTCATGGGGCCGTATCTGGAGCGCAGCCTGCAGGTATTCCTCGATCAGCAGCAGCAGTTCCGCACCCAGCTGAACAGCCTGATGGGCCAGACGCCCTGGTCGATGCTCAACGAGATGACCGAGCGCAACCTCGACGTATGGAAGTCGATGCAGCGTGGCTTCCTCGATGCGGCCACGGCAAAGCCGGCTGAACCTGTCACGCGGACCACCCGCCCGACGGGCAAAAAAGCCAGCTAATCCTGACGCTGCGCCGCGGGCTTGCTCCCAGCGGCGCTGCGGCGCACGATGCGCTGCCCTGCAATATCGCGCCCCCGAATCAGGCCGCCCATGCCCCGTAACGACATCGCCGTGGTCGGCGCCGGATTGGTCGGCGCCCTGGTTGCCACTTTGCTTACCCAGCGCGGCTTTCGCGTCACGGTGTTCGAAAAGCGCGCGGATCCACGCCGCGCCGGATTCCAGGGTGGCCGATCGATCAACCTGGCCCTGGCCGAACGCGGCTTGCACGCCCTTCGTGCCACCGGCCTGGCCGACAAGGTGCTTGAGCAGGCCGTGATGATGCGCGGCCGCATGGTCCATGACCCGGCCGGCCACAGCGGCCTGCAGCGCTACGGCGTGGACGACTCCGAGGTGATCTGGTCGGTCTCCCGGGGCGGTCTCAACACCCTGATGCTCGACGCCGCCGAAGCGGCCGGTGCCACAGTCCATTTCGACCAGGGCCTGGCCTCGGCCGACCTCGACGCAGGCACGCTTACCCTGGCCGACACCCACGGCAACCTTCGCACCGTCGGGGCACCCGTGGTGATCGGCGCCGACGGTGCGGGTTCCGCACTGCGCGCGGCCATGCACCTGCACTCGCCGCTCGGCGAGCGCATCGAGGAACTCGGTCACGGCTACAAGGAACTGGAAATTCCGCCACGGGCGGACGCCTCCGGTCCCTTCGCGATCGAGCGCAACGCCCTGCATATCTGGCCGCGCGGGCATTACATGTGCATCGCCCTGCCGAATCGCGAAGGCAGCTTCACCGTCACGCTGTTCCTGCCGAACGAGGGTGAGCACCCAAGCTTCCGAACCATCGCGGGCGCCGGCGCCGCCGAGGCCTTCTTCCGCACCGACTTCCCCGACGCGCTGGCCCTCATGCCGGAGTTCGCCACCGACTGGGCGGCCCATCCGGTCGGCACCCTCGCCACCCTCTATCTCGACCGCTGGCACATCGGCGGCCGTGCACTACTCATCGGTGACGCAGCGCATGCCATGGTGCCGTTCCACGGCCAGGGCATGAATTGCGGCTTCGAAGATGCGGCGGACCTCGCCGACCTGTTTGCCGCGCAGCCGGACAATGCCGCCGCCGTGTTCGCTGCGTTCGAGCAGCGTCGCAAACCGAATGCGGATGCGATCGCACGCATGGCGCTGGAGAATTACGTGGAGATGCGCGACTCCGTCGCGGACCCGCATTATCTGCGCAAGCGCGAACTGGGCAGCCTCCTTGCCGAGCGCTCGCCCACGCATTACCTGCCGCGGTATCGCATGGTGACGTTTACCCACCTGCCGTATCGCTATGCGCTGGAGYGCGGGCAGGCACAGGATGTGCTGGTGGAGCAGCTTCTGAAGGGGCATGAGTCGGTGGGCGATGTCGATCTCGATGCGGCGGTGCGAACCCTGGAAGCCACCTTGCCGCCATTGCCGAAGCAGGCGTTCGAGCGAGGCTGAGTCGCGAGCACCCATCGCCGATGAATCGGCTCCTACACAGAGCACAGAGCGAAACCGAATGACCTCTCCGCCCGACCATACCGCTCTGCTGGAAGCACGTGCCTTGTGCTTCCTGCGCCAGGACGAGCCGGTGTTCGGGCCGATCGACTTCGCGCTGCATGGCGGTGAGATCGCACTGGTCGAAGGCGATAACGGCAGCGGCAAGACGACGCTGATGCGCGTGCTCACGGGCATGCTGCGTCCGGGCGAAGGCGAAGTCCTCCTCGACGGCGCACCGTTCTCGCTCGATACCGTCGCCGGTGCCGTGGTTTTCCTCGGTCATCATCTGGGCCTGAAGTTCGACATGACGCCACGCGAAAACCTGCGGCTCGCGGCCGGCCTGTACGGTCTGCGCAGCGGCACCGATGAGAACGCCGTGCTGCGCGAGGTCGGTCTGGCCGGTTACGAAGACGAACCGG
>NZ_JBFUJE010000296.1:0-4871 GCF_056401535.1 Luteibacter sp. P4_E6
GGTTATGGTCGCTACCGAAGGTCTGTGCAACCTTCCCGCCGAAGGTCTTGGCCGGATCGGACGAGAAGTACTGGATCGCGCCGCCGAGGTTACTGGTGGATGCGGTGCCGAGAGCACCAATGCCTYCGGACAGCTCGACGGTCGCCATGTTCTCCGCGATCAGTGCACGCGAGATGTTCAGGCCGTTGTAGTTGCCGTAGGCGTTATCGCCCAGTGGCAGGCCGTCCAGCGTGTAACCGAGGCGGGTGGCGTTGAACCCACGCAGGGTGATCGTCTGCGATTCCTCATTGGCGCCGAAGGCATCGTTCGACTGCACGGACACACCCGGCAGGCGGTTCAGGATCTTCTGTGGGCTGGTACCCGGCGGCAGTACCTTCTGGTCGGCGGGCGTGATGCGCTGCACCTGCCGGGTCTCACCCTGACCGATGACCGAGACGCCTTCGAGTTGCTGTGCCTGATCGGCGGTGGCGGGCGGCGGCACGTCCCCGGCGCGGGCCTGGACGGACATGGCGGCAACAAGGGCGAGAAACAGGGTGCGACGGGAAAGCGTCATCGACAGGGAGCTCGTCGTGGGGGAAGCCGACAAGCGTGCAGACTCGATATGTATGTTTTCTTACGATGTGATGTGATTCTTGCGAAGGGGTGACGCCTATCGCACTACCGGCACCTCGTCCCCGAACTGAAACACGCGGGCCTCAACATGCTCACCTTTTATCCTCACGGAAACCCGTCATGCGTCGACTTGCTGCCCTGGCCACCCTCCTCCTTGCAGCGGTGACCTTGGATGCCCACGCGCACCGGGTCATCGTCTTCGTCTGGGATGGCATGCGGCCGGACGCGATCAGCGAGGACGACACGCCCAACCTGGCGGCGTTGGCGAAACAGGGCACCTTCTTCGCGGACAACCACGCGACGTACCCCACCTTCACCATGATCAACGCGTCGAGCTTCGCCACCGGGTCGTTCCCCGGAACCATCGGCTTCTTTGGCAACCGCTTCTGGGCGTCCGGCGCCACGGGATTCGACGCCAAGGGCGCGCCAAGCGACTACAACGCGCCGATCTACACCGAGGACTACGCCGTCCTTCGTGCCCTCGACGACCACTGGCACCACGATCTCCTGGAGGCGCCCACCCTGCTCGACCGCGCACGCAAGGCCGGGCTCAAGACCGCGGTGGTCGGTAAATCGGGACCGGCCTTCATGCAGGACATCCACGAGGGCGGCGTCATCCTCGACGAGAACGTGGCGCTGCCGCTGGACTTCGCCAGGCGCCTGACCAAGGCGGGCCTGCCGTTACCGGCGAACACGGTTCACGCCTACGACGCGGACCGCTTCCAACTGGAGCCGGACAACGGCGCGCCGACCGCCCAGCTGCCGCTGGTCACCCTGAAGGATGGTGTGAGCTCGGACGCATCCGACGCCGCCGGCGCCCCGCCAGCGGCAGCCAACGCCTACCTGATGAACGCCTTCCTGACGTACATCCTTCCGGTCGAGAAGCCCGATGTGAGCTTCGTCTGGCTCCGTAATCCCGACTCCACCGAGCACCTCTATGGCGTGGGTTCGCCCAACTTTCATCTGGCCCTGCGCGCGCAAGACGAACTGCTGGGCAAGTTGCAGGCACGGCTGAAGGAGCTGGGCATGGACGCGGATACCGACCTGGTCATCGTTTCCGACCATGCCCACAGCAACGTCTCCGCGCCGCGCGACCTGTTTCCGCTGCGCACGATTGCGGACGGRCGGGTCGGCAAGCCCGATGGCGAGTGGGGCTACTCCGTATCCGGAGCCATCCGCCTGGCCGACGACATGACCCGAGCCGGATTCACCGCCTTCGACGGCTACGGCTGCCTCTATGTGCCCGTCATGTCCGGCATCGAAGCCGACGGCAAGCCGTTACGTCCGACGCGCTTCGACGACGACGGCAAGCTCTGTGGCAAGCCAGGTCCGTACACGACACCCGCCTATAAGGTGCCCGCCGAACTGCCGAAGCAGTCCTTCGTCATCGCGCCCAACGGAGGCAGCGAGTACCTCTACCAGCCTGAGCACGATCGCGCGCAGGTGCTCAAGGCCGTGCGCTTCCTGCAGAGCCAGGAGGCTTTCGGCGCCATCTTCGTCGATGCGCGCTATGGCAAGATTCCCGGCACCCTGCCCCTCGGCAGCGTGCACCTGGCGAACAAGCGCGCGCCGGACATTGTGGCCAGCTACGACTTCGATGCGGAAGCGACCGTGCAGGGATTCAAGGGCACCGTGTACACCAGCATGTCGAACGAGCGCGGCATGCACGGCAGCTTCAGCCCGGTCGACGTGCATAACCTCCTGCTGGTCAGCGGCCCCGACTTCCGCAAGAACACGCGCAGCGAGTTGCCGAGCGGCAACGTGGACCTTGCGCCCACGCTGGCCGCCGTACTCAAGCTGGATCTGGGCAAACCGGACGGGCGTGTGCTGCGTGAGTCCATCGAAGGACGCAGCGGCGACGGCCTCGCCGTGACGTCGGCGGATGTGACGACCGACACCGCCACGGGTCTGGACGTGCGCCGCGTGGACGGCTCTGCGATGAACCGCACCGCCTACCGCTTCGTCCTCAAGACCAAGCAGCTCACCGACAACGGCAGAACCTACACCTATTTCGACCAGGCCAAGGCTGAACACTTGCCCTGAGGAGGGCTTCGGTGGGAACCGATTCATCGGCGATGGGTGCTTGCCGCATCCTGCCCCGCTTCGTGGGATCGCCGATGAATCGGCTCCTACAGGAGCACGGCCGTTATGCCGCTGCGGCGCTTTCTGCTAGTTTTCCGCCCCGATACCCTACGTCCCACCGGATACCCCCATGCTCAAGCATCTCGCGATGGCCACGCTTTCGGCCGCACTGCTCGCCTCCTGCGCCGGCGCGCCGAAAGACAAGACGGCCCACCCCGCCGCTATCACCGATGGCGCGACGCTGGACCTGGCTATCCTCGAGACGACCGACGTCCACTCGAACATTCTTTCGTACGACTACTACAAGCAGAAGGACGATCCGAGCTTCGGCTACGAGCGCGTTGCCACACTGATCCGCCAGGCTCGTAAGGAGTTCCCGAATACGGTGCTGTTCGACAGCGGCGACACCATCCAGGGGTCCGTACTCGCCGATTACCAGGCCATGGTCAAGCCGGTGGGCTGCGACACCGAGCTGGGCATCTACGCCGCAATGGACGCGATCGGTTACGACGGCGGTACCGCAGGCAACCACGAGTTCAACTACGGCCTGCCCTTCCTCGCCCAGGTCACCAACACGTCGATGAACGTGGACGGTGTGAAGGCCCAGCAGTGTGCGGGACCGAAATTCCCGCTGGTGCTGTCCAACGTTTACAGCACGCGCGATGGCAAGCCCATCTTCAAGCCGTGGACCATCGTGACCAAGACAGTCAACGTCACCACCACGATGGGCAAGGTGGTGCCGACGACGCTGAAGATCGGCATCATCGGTTTCACGCCGCCGCCGATTCTCGACTGGGACAAGCGCAACCTGCAGGGCAAGGTCACCGTCGACGGCGTCGTCGAAGCCGCGAACAAATACATGCCGGAAGTGCTCGCGCAAAAGCCCGACCTGGTGGTCGCGATCCTGCACGGGGGCCTCAACACCGCGCCGTACACGCCGCAGATGGAGAACGGCGGCTGGTACCTCGCCGGCGTGCCGGGCATCGACGCGCTGCTTCTGGGTCACTCGCACACCGAGTTCCCGGGGCCGCGCTACATGGACATGAAGGACGTGGACGCGAAGCGCGGCATCGTGCGCGGCGTGCCCGCCGTGATGGGCGGCTTCTTCGGCAAGGATCTGGGCGTGATCAACATGACGTTGAAGCGCGAGGGTGATCGCTGGGTGGTGGAGAAGGACAAGAGCCACAGTCAGGTCCGCCCGATCTGCCCGAAGAAGAACGAGTGTGTCGCCGTCGACCCGACTATCGAGCCGATCGTGAAGGACGCACACGAAGCCGCGATCGCCTACGTCAACACGCCCATTGGCGCGACGGACCACGACCTCACCAGCTACTTCGCGGACGAAGGCAACATGAGCGCGCTTGCCGTGGTCAATGCCGCGCAAGCCGACTACGCGCGTGATGAGCTCAGCCGTACGCACCCGGAATGGAAGGACGTCCCGCTGATCTCCGCCGCCTCCGCGTTCCGTACAGGCTTCGGCGGCCCGGACGATTACACCGATGTGTCGAAGGGTCCCCTGACCATCCGCAATGCGGCGGATCTGTACTTCTATCCGAACACGCTCGCCGCAGTGAAGATCGATGGCGCCGGGGTGAAGGCGTGGCTGGAAGAGTCGGCCCGACGCTTCAACCAGATCGATCCCTCGAAGGAGGGGGAACAGGCACTGACCGGCAAGTTCGTGGCGTACAACTTCGACCAGATGCAGGGTGGCATCACCTACACCATCGACGTCACCAAGCCAGAAGGCCAGCGCATCGGCAACCTCCGCTACAAGGGTAAGCCGGTCGACGATGGCCAGCCCTTCATCGTGGTGACCAACAGCTATCGCGCAAACGGTGGCGGCGGCTTCCCGGGCATGAATGGCGATTCCGTCGTCCTGAACGCGCCGGACGGCAATCGCGAAGTCGTGATCAAGTGGGTGGAAACGAAGAAGACCATCACCRCGAAAGATGTCGACAAGCGTTCGTGGAGCTTCGTCCCGGTGAAGACCAAGGGCACGCTCACGTTCACCGCGGCGGCCGGCAAGGAAGACATCGCCAAGGCCCAGCACCTCGCCATCAAACAACTCCGCGACAACGGCGACGGCACCGCCGTCTACGCGCTAGACCTTTCAAAACGCTGATCTTGTTTGTGGGAGCCGCTTCAGCGGCGATGGGCGCTGCCGCAATCCCCATCGC
>NZ_JBFUJE010000297.1:0-4834 GCF_056401535.1 Luteibacter sp. P4_E6
GGATGGTGCCGGGCTCGACCCCAGCCATCGTGCCGCGAATAAAGTGGAGGTCCGTCCCACAAATGGCCGACGCGGTCAGCCGGACGACGGCATCGGTGTCTGCTTCAATTTTCGGCTCGGGCACGTCATCGAGGCGGATGTCACCGAGTGCGTGGAAAACGACGGCTTTCATGGGCAAGACTCGTTTGCAGGAGAAGCCGTAACCATGCGCAATGTCCTGTGAAAAGAAGAGCCCAAAACCGTGGACATCCCGTGGTGTTCGCATTTCCCAGACCCTTGTCCGGGTTGACTGCAAGTCCAGCCAAGGGAGACCGCCATGGACCACATCTTCGAACTCACAGCGCCGTGGTGGACCTACCTCGTGCGGGGCGCCGTCACTTATCTTGGTCTCCTCGTCCTCATGCGCCTTGCGGGCAAGCGGAGTTTCGGGGAAATGTCGGCGTTTGATGTCGTGGTCATTGCCCTGGCGGGCGGAACCCTGCGAACCGCGATTATCGGCGACGACAACGGGATGCTCGGACCCTTCCTTGGCGTGGCTGGGATTTTGGCGACAGACAAGGCCATCGCATGGCTATCTGCCCGGTCAGCGGGCTTTAACCGACTCATGGAAGGGTTTCCCACGATCCTGGTCCGCGACGGCAAACGGGGCCCTGCTGCCCTTCGGAGCCAAAACATTCCTGATGCAGCGCTCGACAGGGCCCTCCACGGGGCGGGCATCGAGACGGACCGGGATGTCAAAACGGGTCGACTGGAGCCGAACGGCAAAATCACCCTCGTCACACGAAAACACGCGGGATAAGGGGCTTGCCCTGACGCTCAGGCTGATTAAAATCGGAGGCCCGTTTCCGCAGGGAGCCCGCGATGAACGGCCACGCTGCCCGCCCTCTGACGCCAGATGGCTTGGAGGCATGCATCCACGCAATCAACGCCGCCGCGCTCGACGGAGATTTCGACGAGGCCCGGTTGTGTCTGGCCCAGTTCCGGGAACAATTGCAGCACCCCCGCCTTGACGCTCTTCGGCGTGCTTCGGACGTCTTGATGAGCGTCCTCGGCCCTGCCGGCACCGCCCCGTCGGGAGGCCTGGGCCGCGCCCTCGTCGACCTCACCGAGGCCTTCGAGAAGAACCAGCCTGGCTGACTGCCTTTGAGGACCCGACATGACGCCACTGGACAAACCGCTCAAGCGCGAACTGACCGTCGGCGGTCAGGACTACACGCTGACCATCCACCCCGACGGGCTCAAGCTGGTCGAGAAGGGCAAGCGCAAAGGCCTTGAGCTGTTGTGGAAAGACATCCTGTCCGGAGACGCCGGTCTTGCCGCAGCACTCCAGGCGTCGGTAGCCGACTGAGGGAGCGCGGGGGATTTCCGACCAGAACCGCAAAAGGCTCAGGTCGGGAATACCCTCCAGGAACCGTCGGGACGCTCGATTTTGACAATGCCGCTACCGCCTGCGTTTTCGGCCATGCGAACGCATTCGGCGGCCCGCCGTATGGCTTCTTGCTCCAGGCGGAACTCCTCGGCGGGCCGGCCATCGCAGCGCACCCTCCATGGTGCACGTTTTGTCACCGGCGGCGAGATGTAGACGGTCAGCGTTTCGGTCATGCCTTGCCCAGCGCCTTTCTCACGTCAGCAGCCAGACACCAACTTTCCTGACAGTGTCGCGAAGCTTGTCTTCTGTCACTTCGAGTTCTGTGGTCCAGTACTGAACCTCATAATCCTCGTTTACGTTGATGCGTTTGGCGTCAGCCGGCCCACGAATGCTTTGGTTGTCATTCATCGCGAAAGTCCTCCCTAACGAGCGGTCACGCTGCCTCTTTTCGGGTCAAGCGGTCGTCAACTGCGCGTCAGCGCGGCGACCATGAATGCGTGTACGGAAGCGCGGCCGTCCGGGTCATCCGAGTCCGTCTCAACGATTGAGGCTCTCGGCGATGCAGCCCCAAGATTGACGATGATTTCGCGCCCCACCGAAGCGCCAGCCCGCAGGAACCTGACAATTCGGGACACGGCCAGCAGGCGCTGCGCAACCATGGGTCGGTGCCGTCGAGGCTTGTTACATCGACGGCGGGGCCACCCGCGCGTGAACCGCCATGTCGGAGACGTATGGAAGAGAGATCCCGCTCTTTGCGCCACCTGCGGACGTCAAACCGCTGCGCACCGGTCCCGTCCCGGATTGGCTTTTCGGTTGGCTGGACAGGGCGGCCCGATTGCTCCGCCCCTTGACGGATGGTCAGGCTCTGCTAGATCTGGGTCTCCATCCACTGCCTGCGGAATTCCCATGTCTCTCTTCAAACACCCCGATGCGGCAGTCCTCGCACCCTTCGTCTTTTTTCTGGTGTTCATGTTTTCGGTGATGTTCTACTGCGTCTTTACTGCCCGGTAAACGGCCTTTCCCCGGTCGCCTTCCGCGCGTCGCTAGTCCATGCATTGCCCGTGGATGAACATGGTGTGGATGTAGACAAACGCGACTTCGCAGCCGACGACGGTGACCCAACTCATCACCTTCATTGTTCGCACGTCGAGCCAACGGTGTTTCGAGTTCTGGGGGGGGGGGCGACGGCAACGCGAGCCCGAAGCACAAGCGTCCCGGTGACCATGTACGCACACGAGATGACCGTGACGTTCGGCGACTGGCACGGGTGACAGAACGCGTAGCACAGCAGTCCACACAGCAGGAACACGAGTGAGGCAACGTAATAGGCCTTGAGGTCTTCGTCCGCAGTGGCTTCGCCTCCTTCGGGCTTCGCCGTTGCAGGGCCGCCCCACGTGCCTGCCCCGATGCGGGGAAAGTGGAGGAACAGACCGGCGCCGGCGCACACGGCGGCAAGAAGTGGACAAAGGTAAGCGCCAAGGTCAAACAGCGCGTGATACTCGCCCTCTTCGAGTGGCTTTGTTGGCGCGCCGTGAAAGACAACGATGACCATGCCGACCGACATGGCCACCAGCCCCAGAATCACTGTGACGACCTGGAATTTCGGTGCTGTGTAGGTGCCCATGATTTCTCCTCCATGAAAGGCGCTCGCGTTTGCGACCCAAGATGCGGCACTAATGCCCGCTGCGGTGCGTCGTGCGACGCTGGCCACGGCGCAGGGCGCTGCGCGTGCTCCACGCGTGGTTCTCAGGAACCTCGACGACGATTTCCAGCACGTCCCTGACGTCTTCACCAGCGCCGAGGTTGACCTCGTCGACCAGGCAGGTCAACTGCGCGACCGCCGTGCTCGAACGATGTTGCAGGGCAAGAAAGCGCACGGTGCTTCCCACCACTTCTGCCGCGCCCAGATAGCCACCAACATTCTTGCCGGCACGGTTGAACCGTTGGCACCAGTCGGGAGACGGCGCAAAACTCAAGACGGCCAACAACCGCTCACCAACCGTTCCCGGGCCACTGTCCTGGAAATTGACTTCGAGGTCCAGGTCGATGTAGAGAATTTTCGGACGCTCTGTGAGTGCGCTCATCGTGCCTCCTTGTGCCGAAGCGGGAAAGGGTCAGCCGCCAGCGTTGCCGCCCCGACCATCCGCCTTGTCCTGGCATTTGGCGTTCAGGCTTTCGCCGACATCGACCCCGCCGAGCTTGACCCCGGGGAAGAACGTGCCACCCGACGACATCTGCACGGCACCGACCTTCGTGTCGCGAACCGATGTCCAAGATCCATCCGGATTTTTCCTGAATGCCGCGCATTCGACCGATGAGGTCGCAACGTGTGCGGAGGCGCTTTGCTTGTCCTTGCCGCTCATGGTGACGCCCTGCGTGGCGGCGAGTGCGAATGCGATGACCAACATGGAGAACTCCAGCGATAAAGGGGGACGGGAAAGTACAGCAAGGTCTGCGGATGACACAATCGACCGGCAATCAAGGCGGGCTCTTTCAACGACGACCCGCCCTAACGCCCTTGGCGCGTATGCCGGAGATGCTGGTAGCCGAGCTTGTCGAGTTCTTCGGCCACCCGGAGGATGTCGACGCCATAGCCCAGGCCGGGCTGTGTGCCAACGGGGCCGAGCGATGCGACCAAATCTTTTGCAGCTTTGGCCACATCGGCAAGCCCGGCGGCTTCTGCCTTCTCGACCACCATGCGCGCACGGAAACGGGCTTCATTGAAGTCGTCGCGCAACGCGGCGTCCCCGAGAACGGTCAGGTCATGGGCAAGGTGGGCCATTGCAAATTGGTGTTCGTCTTTAATGCTCATGACTCGCGCCTGGTGCATTGGAGCGTTGAACGAATGCCTTCGGGAGCACGGACCGCAGTGGGGGCAATGCGGCCGGTGCTCCGTCCGGACCCCAGGTTGGGGACCCTAGAGGTTCTCCCGGACCATCTCCCACACGTCGCCACCGCGACCGTGGAGGATGGCGCGCACGCCGTAGATGCCCATCCCGACAACGGGCTTGAGCTCAGTAAAGGGTGGCTTGACGAGCTCCATGGGGTTGACGAAGACATGGAGCAGCGCGGGGCCCGGCTGCGCCAGCCATTCGGTGACCGCCTCATCGAGCGAGGCGGCGGTGCGAACCGTGCGGCCCCACAGGCCCATGGCCTCGGCCACTTCGCCAAACGCGGGGTTTTTCAACTTGGTAAAGGTGTCGAGCATCCCTTCGGCCTTCTGCTCGATTTCCACAAAGCCGAGTTTGCCGTTGTCAAAGACGATGATCTTGACCGGCAGGTTCTCCTGCACGGTCGTCATCAGATCACCAAAGAGCATGGCGAGCCCCCCGTCACCGCACATGCTGATGACCTGGCGGCCGGGATGGGATTTTTGCAGCCCGAGCGCGGAGGCGAGGCCTGCCGCCATGGTGCCGTGCAGGAGGCTGCCGACGATGCGGCGCTTTTCCGTTGCATGGATGAAGC
>NZ_JBFUJE010000298.1:0-4831 GCF_056401535.1 Luteibacter sp. P4_E6
CCGTATCGCCGATGAATCGGCTCCTACACAGATCCGCTTCGATCAACGAAGCGCGCGACACGTACCGCCACTCTTCCAGCCTGGCCAGCCAACCGCTTCGCTCGGCTTCCCAGGCACGGAACAGCGTCAGCTGCGCCCGCAACAGCCCGGCATAACCGGCCTCATCCAGATCGCCGGCGAGCAACAGGCGCATGCCGGCCGTCGCTTCGGCCGCCTCATGGGCATCGCGGGTCGCTTCACGGAGGAGAAGATGGGCGGGCGTCGAACCGACGACTCCGGCCATTCAGAGCACCTGGACAGCCTTGAGCACCACGACCACCACCACGCCGGCGACGATCGCCAACGCCATCAGGCGCACGCGCGAGGCGGTGCGCTGGGGCTTCGGGCGCAGGTCCGGCGAGCGGTGCATCTGCAGTTCTTCCTGGAAACGCACGACCGGCTCGATGCCGATGTCCTTCAGCAAGGCACGGGCCTTGGGGAAATCGTCGGCGCTCTTGACCCATACCTGCGGCCACGAATCGCGGTCGTTATTGCGCTGCGAATAGCTGAAGCGCTGGTAGGTCGGACGATTCCAGGTCGACCGGTTGGTGACGGTCGTCTCGATGTCGTGCTCGGTAAGGAGCGACACGATCCGGTCGATATTTTCCGGGCGGGGTGAGGTATAGAGTTGGCGCATACCCCGATTCTACGGGATTTGCGCCGGAGCCAGCAGGCCCTTCACATCCTCGATATGACCATCGTTGGCCTCCGCCGGCAGGCGCAGCACGCTCATGATCAGCGGATACACGTCCACATTGGGGAACGGCGCAACGATCACGCCGTGGGCAAAGGCCGGCCCGCGCGCGATGAACAGGGCACGCATGGTCGGGTCCAGGTTGTCGTAGCCGTGCTCGCCCAGCGACATCGGATCCTTGCGTTTGGCCAGTGCCTCGCGGCTGATGATCGACCAGCCCGTCTCGGCCAGGCATTCGATGGCGGGTACGCGGGCGTGGGTGCCGTAATCGAGGCGCTTGGGCAGGTCCTGCTTGCGGTAGCACTGCATGTGCTGGTGCGGGCCGAGCAGGCGCGCCACGGCCGCGCGCGCGTMCACGCCCGGCTTCGGGTTGAAGGTGGCCATGACACCATAGGACACGGCATCGAGCGCATTCAGGTCAGTGGCGTCGTCGGCGAAGACGATGTTGCCCTTGGGCACGTAGGCCATGCCGTGATCGGACACGATCACCAGGTTCATGTGCTCGTAGAGACCACGCGTGCGCAGCTGGGCGACGAGGTAGCCGACGGCGTCGTCGACGTCGCCCAGCGCGGCATTGAGCTCGGCCGAATCCGGCCCGTGCTCGTGCCCGGCGTGGTCCACGGTGTCGAAATACAGTGTGTCGAAGGCCGGCTGCGGGCCGGCTTCGTCGAGCCACGAAAGCAGCTTGTCCACGCGCTGGCGCGAGGTGAGCGAGTCGTCGAAGGGAATCCAGTGATCAGGGCGAACACCACGAATCTCGGCCTCGGTGCCGGGCCAGAACATCGTCGCCGTATGCAGGCCGTGCTTCTGCGCGGTCACCCAGATCGGCTCGGCATCCGCCCACCAGCGGCCGTCGCTGGTCGCGGCGTGGTTGGACAGGCTGAACTTGCCCAGCACCGGATCCTGCATGGTGTTGTTCACGATACCGTTGTGGTCAGGCACGCGACCGGTGACCAGCGTGTAGTGGTTGGGAAAGGTCAGCGAGGGAAACGAGGGCAGCATGTACGAGGCGCGGGCGCCGTCGGCGGCCAGGGCGACCAGATTTGGCGTCAGGCCGCGGTCGAGGTAGTCGGGCCGGAAGGCGTCGATCGAGACCAGCAGCACGGGTGTGACGGGCAGGGAGGTGGGCTTGGCGGGGCGCGTGGCGCAACCGGCCAGGACCACGGCGAAAAGCGCGGTGACGACGCGCTGAAGCGTGGACGACGTGGCATTCATGAGGGACGACGTAAGCTCTGATCATCAAGGCAATCCGCCTATGATGGACGAGTCCCATGACCAATTCATCTCACAAGATCCTGCCGTTTCTTCTTGCGATGTCGATGCCGCTAGCGGCGATCGCGCAGACATCGACCCCAGCCGTCAAGGCCGCCGCACCGGCACGAGCCGCGCCCGCAGCCCGGCCCGTCGTGACCACGCCGTCGCACAACGCCCAGTTCCAGCAGCAGGTGAATCGCCAGCAGGTGATCAACCAGCAGAACCAGAACGCGGTCCAGCAGCAGCTGCGTCAGAACAACATGAACCAGCAACGCAACACGGCGACCGATCCGGGATTGCGTAACCAGCTGGATAACGCCGATCGCGCCCAGCAGCAGACCTATCAGTCGCAGCAGGACGCGACCGTACGCCGTGACCCGACCAATCCCCGGGTGCGCGACGCCACGCAACGGGCCGCGCCGGCCAGCGCCGGCTCGGCAGGCCACTAAGGCAGTCTGTTAACGCGTTGTTTGTTGCGACGCGGCTGGCGAGCCGCCATCGGGCAAGCCCATAATCGTCGATTCCCCTGGATCGACGGAGCCTCCCCCGATGACGGCCTTTACGCGCATCGACACGACCCGCACCGTCCGCGCACCGCGCGGCACGGAACTCAGCTGCCGTAGCTGGCTCACGGAAGCGCCGTTCCGCATGCTGCAGAACAACCTCGACCCCGAGGTGGCCGAAAACCCGGCCGAACTCGTGGTGTACGGCGGCATCGGCCGTGCCGCGCGCAACTGGGAATGCTTCGACGCGATCCTCCGCGCCCTGCGCGAACTGCGCGACGACGAAACGCTGCTCATCCAGTCCGGCAAGCCGGTCGGTGTGTTCCCGTCGCACCCGGACGCACCGCGCGTGCTGCTGGCCAATTCCAACCTCGTGCCTGCCTGGGCGAACTGGGAACACTTCAACGAGCTCGATCGCAAGGGCCTGATGATGTACGGCCAGATGACGGCCGGCTCGTGGATCTACATCGGTTCGCAGGGCATCGTGCAGGGCACCTACGAAACCTTCGTCGAGATGGGTCGCCAGCATTACGGCGGCAGCCTCGCCGGCCGCTGGATTCTCACCGCCGGTCTGGGCGGCATGGGTGGCGCGCAGCCGTTGGCCGCGAGCCTGGCCGGCGCTTCGTCGCTGACCATCGAATGCCAGCAGAGCCGCATCGATTTCCGCCTGAAGACGCGCTACGTCGATGAACAGGCCACCGATCTCGACGACGCGCTGGCGCGCCTGGACCGTTACGCGAAGGAAGGTCGTGCCGTCTCCGTGGCCCTGCTCGGCAACGCCGCCGACGTGCTGCCGGAGCTGGTTCGTCGCGGGGTCCGCCCGGACGCCGTCACCGACCAGACCAGCGCACACGATCCCGTCAACGGCTACCTGCCGTTGGGCTGGACGGTGGAGGAGTGGTTCGAGCGCCGCAAGTCCGATCCGACCGGCACCTCACACGCGGCCAAGTTGTCCATGCGCAAGCATGTCGAGGCGATGCTCGCCTTCCATGCCATGGGCGTGCCGACCTTCGACTACGGCAACAACATCCGYCAGRTSGCCAAGGACGAGGGCCTCGTCGACGCTTTCGCTTTCCCCGGCTTCGTACCCGCCTTCGTGCGTCCGCTGTTCTGCCGCGGCGTGGGTCCGTTCCGCTGGGTCGCGCTGTCCGGCGATCCGGAAGACATCTACAAGACCGATGCCAAGGTGAAGGAGCTGATCCCCGACGACCCGCACCTGCACCGCTGGCTCGACATGGCCCGTGAGCGCATCAGTTTTCAGGGCCTGCCGGCGCGTATCTGCTGGGTGGGTCTCGGCCAGCGCCATCGTCTGGCGCTCGCGTTCAATGAAATGGTCCGCAATGGCGAGCTCAAGGCGCCCATCGTGATCGGTCGCGATCATCTGGATTCCGGCTCGGTCGCCAGCCCCAATCGCGAAACCGAAGCCATGCGCGACGGCAGCGACGCAGTCAGCGACTGGCCGCTGCTCAACGCCATGCTCAACGTCGCCGGCGGCGCGACGTGGGTCAGCCTGCACCACGGCGGTGGCGTCGGCATGGGTTACAGCCAGCACAGCGGCGTGGTGATCGTCGCCGACGGCACCGAGGCGGCGGACAAGCGTCTGGCCCGTGTGTTGTGGAACGACCCCGGTACGGGCGTCATGCGCCATGCGGACGCGGGGTATGAGGATGCGATTGCTTGTGCGAAGGAGCAGGGGTTGAACCTGCCGATGGTAGGGTAGAAGCATCGCCGCTGAAGCGGCTCCCACACGAGACCTGTGCAGGCCTCACTGTGGGAGCCGATTCATCGGCGATAGGGTGCTCGCCTCAGCACTCATTGGGTGCCAGCCTCAGCGCCCATTCGCCCAGGCCGCCGTATACCGCTCCGGATAAATCCGCTCCAGCCCCAACACCTTCGGCCGGTCATTGATCGCGATATAAGCCGCATCAGGATTCAGCCGCATATAGTCCTGGTGATAATCCTCAGCCGGGTAGAACGCCTTCAACGGCGTCACCTGCGTCACGATCGGCGCGGAAAACGCATGGGCCGCCGTCAGCTGGGCCACATAGGCATCAGCCACCTTCTTCTGCTCCGGCGTGGCATAGAACACCGCCGAACGGTACTGCGTGCCGGAATCCGGACCCTGGCGGTTCAGCAGGGTGGGGTCCTGGGCGACCGAGAAAAACACCTGCAACAGCTGGCCATAGGTGACCTGGGCCGGGTCGTACACCACGCGGACCGACTCGGCGTGGCCGGTGTCGCCGTCGCTCACGTCGTCGTAGTTCGCGTGGGCTGCGTCGCCTCCGGAGTAGCCGTTGCGGACGCTCTTCACGCCACGGACGTGCTGGAATACGCCTTCGAC
>NZ_JBFUJE010000299.1:0-4827 GCF_056401535.1 Luteibacter sp. P4_E6
GGAAGGGAATGAACAGCAGGAAGCCCATCTGGAAGGCGGTCTTCAGCTCACTGGTGACGAAGGCGGGCAACGCCACGCGGTAAGGCACCGAGTCCTTGTCCGCATAGGGCTGCTCGCCCGCGAGCTTGGTGAACAGCTGGAGGTCGGGCTCGCGTGTCTGGTCGAGCATGAAGTGGCGGAAGGGCGCGGCGGCCAGCGGCACGGCGTCCTGCACGTTCATCTGGCCGTCCATGTATGGCTTGATACCGGCGTTGTAAGCCTTGTCGATCACCGGCGACATCACGAACAGCGTGAGGAACAGCGACAGGCCGACGATCACCTGGTTCGGCGGCGTGCTGTTGGTGCCGAGCGCCTGACGCAGGAAGCCGAGCACGATGACGATGCGAGTGAACGAGGTCATCATCAGCAGGATCGCCGGGAGGACCGTCAGCGCCGTCATCAGCGCCAGCATCTGGATCGACAGCGACCAGTTCTGGCTACCGTTGGCGCCCGGCTGCACGTTCAGCAGCTGAATGCCCGGCGGAGCAATCGGGTCCGCGGCGAACGCGGCCATCGGTGCGAGCAGCAAGACGACGAAAACAAGCAACGACCAGCAACGTACTTTGGGGGACGGCTCTTTGTGGGAGCGGGCTTTGCCCGCGATAGCCGCCGCGATCACGGGCGCTTCCACTGGTTGAGCACATCACGGAAGCCACGAATCGTCGGCGCGGCAGCCGCCGGTGTAGCGTCGTCCGCGACCGGCGTGGTCAGCACGTGCAGCGTACGCAGGCCACCGGTGGGCGAGGCGCCAACCAGGATCTGCGTGCCGCCGACTTCGAGCAACATGACTTTTTCCTTGATGCCGACCGGCATCGATTCGATGACGCGGATCTTCCGACCGCCCGGATGCACGCGCACCTGGGCGCGGCGGCTGAGCCAGCCCACGAAGAAAATGAGCGCGATGACGCCGAGCAGGCTGATCAACACGCGAATCAGTTCCGCACCCGAATCCACCGCCGCCGGAGCGACGACCGGAGCAGCCACCGGGGCCGCCATCAGAGCGCAGGAAAGGAAGCCACCGGCGAGGGCGGCGACGGTACGGCGCATGGCAATCACCGCAGCTTGCGGACGCGCTCGGCCGGACTGATCACGTCGGTCAGCCGGATACCGAATTTCTCGTTGATGACGACCACTTCGCCATGGGCGACCAGCGTGCCGTTGACGAACACATCCAGCGGTTCGCCGGCGGCACGGTCGAGCTCGACCACCGAGCCCTGGTTGAGCTGGAGCAGGTTCCGGATGCTGATCTTGGTACGGCCGACTTCCATCGCCATCGTGACCGGCACGTCCAGGATGACGTCGAGGTTGACCTCGGCGCCCAGGCCCATGGACTTGTGCAGGCTGGCTTCGTTGGCGCCTTCGATCTCTTCGAGCGTGGTGGGTTCGTTCATGTCCGTTCCGGTGATCGCGCTGCTTGGGTATGTACCCATAGAAGCAAACGGCGTGCCATGGCTTCGGCAGCGAGGGAACGGTGAATTTTTTGTGTTTTTTCAGGTGTTTGGCGGGTCGCCGCGGGTGACCCGCGCTGACCGGAAACCGACACTAGACGGAAAGCTGACGCATGACGGCAGTTGCGTGCGGTGACGGTCAGTTGACGTCAGGCTTGGGGTGCGCTGGCAAGCACCCATCGCTCTTGCCTCAGGCCGACTCAGTCAACTCAGGCATCGGCGCCGTCGTCGTCACCGGCATGGCCTTACCCTCGCCCCGCTTGCGCATCAGCGAATCGAACTGGATCGCCTTGTTGCCATTGGAGTTGGCCATGCGACCGCGGAAGATCGGCACGTCCTCGGCGAAGACCGTGGCGCACTCGGGCAGGGTGATCGGAATCACATCGCCCTTGCGCAGATGGAGGAAGTCGCCGATGGTCAGCCGCGCCTCGGCCAGCATGGAGGTGACCTCCACTTCGGCGTCGAGGATTTCTTCGTGCAGATTCTGGATCCAGCGCTCGTCGCGCTCCGCACGGTCGCTCTGCACGCCGGCGTCGAGCAACTCACGGATCGGCTCGACCATCGAATACGGYAGGGTCAGGTGCACTTCGCCGCCACCGCCGTCGAGCTCGATATGGAAGCGCGATACCACCACGGTCTCCGTGGGGCTGACGATGTTGGCGAACTGCGGGTTGATCTCGGAATTGAGGAACTCGAACTGCATCTTGAGCACGGGTGCCCAGGCCTCGGCCATGGCCGTAAAGGCCTCCTGCAGCACGATCTGGATCACGCGGTTCTCGGTCGGCGTGAAATCGCGACCTTCGATACGCGCGTGATAGCGGCCATCGCCGCCGAAGAAATTGTCGATGACGGTGAAGACCAGGCGCGGCTCGAAGACCATCAGCGCGGTACCGCGCAACGGTTTGATCCGGATCAGGTTGAGGTTGCTCGGCACGGCCAGCGAGTGCACGTACTCGTTGAACTTGGTCATCTTCACGCCAAGCACCGAGACTTCGCAGGACTTGCGCAACACGTTGAACAGGTTGGCGCGGAAGTAACGGGCGAAACGGTCGTTGACCATTTCCAGGGTCGGCAGGCGGCCACGTACGATACGGTCCTGCTGGGTAAAGTCGTAGTCCAGGATGCCACCGGGCGGCGGAAGCTCGATCTCGGTTTCGACCGCACCGCCTTCCACGCCGGCCAGGAGGGCGTCGATTTCTTCCTGGGTAAGGATGTCACTCATGGCCGAAGCGTCCCGTCACTGCATGATGAAGCTGGTGAAGTAGACCGCGTCCACGCCGGGACGGCCGATCTTCTCCTTGAGCACGCGCTGGATTTCGGCCAGCGCGGCGGCCTGTAGCTTCAGCTTACCCTTCACGTCGGACAGCGATTTCACGTCCTGTGCGGAGAAGAGCATCAGCAACGCGTTACGGATCTCGGGGTCGGCTTCCTTGGCGGCAGCGATGGCTTCGGGATCGTGCGACATGACGTTCACACCGACCTGCAGGAAACGCAGGGCGGTCTCGTCCTGGAAATTAACCACGAAGGCCGGGTCCAGCTGCAGATAAACGGCGGGTTTTGACTTGGCGATCTCCGTCGCATCAGCCGCACCCGCCTTGCCATGGCCGCCCTTCATCATGAAGAAACCACCTGCTCCACCGGCGGCAAGCACCACCAGCGCGGCGACAAGAATGACCCCGCCCTTACCCTTCTTCTTGGGAGCGCCTTCGGCGGGATCTTTAGGTGCTGCGGCCATGCGTGAAACCTCTGGAATGCGAATACGTAAGCGGTCGTGCCCGTCGGGCTTGCGGGTATTGTTGCAAGCGACGTGCCATCTGCGTCACCCGTGGCCCGGATGGAGATATGGCGCTGTGACGCGGTTCTCGCTGCCCTTAGGCGCCGGCGAGTGAGGCGAAAATTTTGACGCCCGCCGAAATCACGTCACCGACGCGTGTTACGCCACCTCATCGACCAGGCTGCGCGAGACGCGCGAGGTCCCGACCACGCCCGTCGCTGCCGCGCCTTCGTCCGTAGCACCACCCTGCCCGTCCGGCGATTCGCCCTGGGCGGGGTTCTGACCCGGATCGCGCTGACCGACATTGGCCTCGCCAAGTGACAACCCGTGATGCGCGAGCATCGTGTCCAGTTGCGACAACGTCTGCTGTACGGCATGCACCGCAGCGGGATGTTGAGCGAGGATGGCCACGTTGACCTTGCCGCCATCCATGGTCACGTGCACGTCCATGCTGCCGAGTTCTTCAGGGTGGAGCTTGATGCGTGCCGACTTGATGTCGCCCGAACCCATCCACGCAATCTGCTCACCCAGTTCCTGGCTGAACTGCGGCGATGTCGCCGCCTGCGTCGCCTGCACCTGCATCGCGGGGGCCGCCACGCCATTCATGGCGGGAGCGTGCATGAGCGGCATCGGGCTCACGCTCGTGGGATCGGTCGCCGACACATCGTCCTTGGTCGACGCAAGGTCGCTGCCCTGGGCAGCCAGCAGGCTCGCGAAGGGCGATGCGGTGACGGTCGCAACGGGCGACGGCGCCGCCGCCATCGCGTCGGTGATCGGGTCGCCGGTGACGGCGCCCTTCGCGCCGACGGTGGCACCGGTCGCCACCGCGGCGGTGCCGGGAGTGCCTCCCAGGCCGGTGAGCGCACCGAGCGCGTCGCCGAGCTTGCCGGCTGCCGCCGTGGCCGTGCCCAGGGCCTTCGTGGCGATATCGGTGACCTTGGGCGGCACACCAATCAGCGCGAGCACGCTCGTCGCCAAGGAGGTATCGCTGTCTGTCGAATCATCTTTCTTCGTCGTGTCGTCGTCCGGCTTCTTGTCGGCCGACTGGGTCGAGGCCGTCTTGTCCGTGCTCGTGTCTTTGGCCGACGATGCCGTCGTGGAGGTCGTCGTGCTCTTGTCCGACGGCTGGTCCCTGGTCTTGCGCGCATCGGCATGCGCCGCGTCCATCGCCGCGTCGAAGCGCTTGTTCGAGGCCGTGTCGTCGTTCGTCTTGCCGGTTACCGGGGACGCGGCGGCCGCGCCCGTCGTGGGCGACGGGGCGGGATTGACCGGGCGTGCAACGTTGAGGGCGATCGTGGCGTTGTTCATGCGGAGTACTCGATGTGATCGTTCGGGAGGCTGCCGACGCTGGAAAGCGTCATGCCTCGCCCCGGGGATTTCGGCGGTATTGCGAGCGTTCGTCGGCCTGCGATTGCTCGCGGCGATCTTCCGATTTGCGTTCTTGTTCGCGGTACTTCGTCGTGACGGAGTCCAGCGCCTTCGCGCGGCCACGCGCGTCGGTCCAGAGCAGACGCGCGTGCTCCAGTGCCTGCTCCCGACGCTGCACCTCGCCAAGTTGCTGCACGA
>NZ_JBFUJE010000300.1:0-4798 GCF_056401535.1 Luteibacter sp. P4_E6
TCCTAATCCTCACCCGCGCGTTCCTGCATTGCACGGCACCTCGCGAGCTCGGCTATCTGTATGCCGAGCCCGAGCACTATCACCCGGCAAGCAACGACATCAGCATGGACCTATCCTTCTCCTTCGCCGATAGCTTCGTCGGGCTAAAGCCGGTGCCAGGGTTCGCGCCGGAACTTCGGCCCGATGAGCCGGGGCGCCTGGTGGCATGCCTGGGCTTTGAGGCCGATCGGTTGGACCGCATCCTTCAGGACGACGACGGCAATTTCATCAAGCACACCACGCTGATCTTTGGCGTACCGCCGTACCGGACCACGTGGGAGATGCATGCGCTGTTGCCCCACGCGCGCCTGATCAATCAGAACCGGGACAGAGAGGTCGCCTTCGCGGGTGCGAACAACCCCAAGGCGACGTTTGAGCAGCTCAACGATGCGGCGCGCGCCATCGACGCCGGCCGCAACGAGCGCCTGCTCGTCGCCCCGCTGGGCTCCAAGCCCAGCTCCATCGGCGTCGCCCTGTTCGCCTGTTGTCGCGACGACGTGCGCTTGAAATACGACTTTCCCATCCGGGCGCGAAAGCAGACCAGTGGCGTCGGCGCCGTCCACCGGTACTTGATCAACAAGCGCGTGGCGTAAAGCCGCAGTCCCCGCGGTCGCCACCAGTACGACGCGCGGATGGACAGCATTAGTATAAAGGAGTATAAAAATAATCACGTATTACGAGAAGATTCGATGCAAGCCGACGACGTCTCCAGCGCCTTCGATAAGTGGTGTCATTCCCGCGAACTCGCTGAGCACACCTTGCGTGCGTACCAACGCGAGGGCGGCCGACTGCGTCGCTGGTGGTCGGCGCCAGGTACGCGACGGGTGTTCGACGAAGCGAACGCGGTGGCGCTCTGCGACGCCCTGTCGTCGGACAATGAAGCAGTACTGGCCAGCGTGGGCATCACGCGCCCGCTCCAGACGGGATCGCTGCTGCAGGCCAAGCGCATTCTAGGGGCCTTCTTCCTTTGGTTGGCGCAGCAAAACCCTGCGGCGCTAGCAATGGCGATGCACCTGAAACAATGGCGGCCCTCGGCGCCTATCGAGGTAGCCACTTGCGCTTCGGCGTCCGTTCCGGTTGTGGATGTGGTGGCGCTATTGGCGCATACGCCCGACACGTCAGACTCGCCGCGCCGCCTGCGCGATCAATGGATCCGGCAGCTGGCGTTTTGGTCGAATGCCTCGCGCGGAGAGCTCGCCGCACTGTGCATGAACGACATTCGGGTGCGTGAGGACCAGCTCCAGGTGCGCCTCCCCGACCGAAATGGCAGCACCACCTGGACGGTTCTTCCGCACCTTTGCCTAGACTGGTGGGCGGCTTATCGCCGATCTCTACCTGTGACGCAGGGTGGCTCGTCCCCGGCGTTGCGTTCGCTCAGCCGGCCCACGGCGGGCCTCACGGACTCGTCCATTTCGCGGATCGTCGCGGGCACGGAGCCTACTCGCCGGGCAGCCGGCGCCGGCCCAACACTTCGGTCGCTAAGACACCAGTTCGTGGCACTGGGCTATCGCGGCGGTTTGCGTGAAAGCGCGCTCGCCCGGCACATGCGCCTTGCGCGTGCGCCCGTCGAGCTCGCGGACCCGTCGGTGAAGCCTGCTGAGGCGATCAACTTATTGGCCGACCAGCTCATGAGCGAGGCGCGGGCGCAAACTCGAGAACCCCGCAGCGGCAAGGCGAGGTGGCAATGATGGGTAAGGGGCTGCGCTCCTTTGGATGGGCGCTCTATGTGATTACCATGCTGGCAGGGAGATCCATATGTTGAATCCGAGCACCACTCCCACGCGGACCCGTTCCCGCGCGCTGGAGCAGTACTTCACCCGGCCGGAGATCGGCGACCTGCTGGTGGGGCAGATGACGCTCGCAGAGGCCGGTCACGTGGTCGAGCTCGGCGCGGGCGAAGGATCGTTGCTGGCTGCCGCCCGGCGCCGCTGGCAGGCGGCGCGCCTGACGTCGGTCGATATCGATCACACCCTTCGCGTGGCTGACCAGGTGATCGGTGATCACAAGCACCTCGTGATGAACGTGCTATCGCCGACATTCGCACGCAGTCGCCGACTTGATCTCATCGAATTCGATGCGGCGGTTTGCAACCCTCCCTACCAAGTGGCGGAGCTGGCTGACCCGTACCGCTCGCTGCTTAAGAAGGTTGGCCTGCAGGCCGCACTGCCGCGCGAGGGTGGGATGCCGGCAGACCTCGTCTTCCTTGCGCATAATCTGCGGCTGCTTCGGCACGGTGGCCAGATGGGTATCATCGTGCCCGACGGTACGGTTACCGGCGAGCGTAGCCGGCCGCTGCGCGAGGCGCTGCTGGCTTCGCACGCCCTTCATAGCGTCATCGAATTACCGTCGCGCGCTTTTCCCGGTACCGACGCCAAGACGTTCATCCTAACCCTGGAGAAGGGTGGGTCGTCGCCCGATCGCATTCCCCTTTACAGCGCCGACCAGACCGCGTCCCTCAGCGAGCCGCTTTACGTCTCGGCTGACGAAGCGGCGTCCCGCATGGACCACCGGTTCTACGCTTGGCAGCGCTCGACCGGCGGCCTTGCCGTGCAGGCGCTAAGCGAATTCGCTGGCGTGGAGATAATTCGTGGCCGCTGGAATGCAACCGAGGCATCACATGCCGGGTTGCCGATTCTGCACTCCACCGATATCCCCGGCGCCGGTCAGGATCGCGACCTGTTTCTGTCGCGTGCCAGCATTCGTCGGGCGTACGGCGACGCTCCCCGGGCCAGGGCAGGGGACATCGTCCTGACTCGTGTCGGGCGGCATCTGGAAGAGCGCTTCGCCCGCGTTATGGCCGGCGAGTCCGTGATCAGCGACTGCCTATATGTGGTGCGCGGGCCAGTCAAAGCAATGGCTCAGCTGTGGCGCTCGCTCAACTCGGTCCAGGGACACGCATATTTGGCCGCGAATGCGCGCGGTGTGTGTGCCCGCGTACTCAACCGGTCATCTCTTATGGAATTCCCAGTGCCGCTAGGGTCGGGTACCCGGCGGCGCTGAGGGTCGCGCCGCCGTCTGTCGCGCGGTGCATTAAGTCACTCCGCGCCACCCTCCAGGTCGTCGCCGACAAGCGCGAACCGTGAATGTTAGGGAGGAGCGAACCTACTTTTCCTTGAAGATGCGAGAAATAGGATTCGCCACCATCTATAGGTCCATTGTGGATGTCGCTTGCAGTGGGATCGTATCGTAGTGAGCGCCGGTCACGCGGAGTTCTGTAACGTCATCAGCGGAGATCGAAAGTGCGGGTTCCTGCGAGCTTCCTTTATCGTCAAATGCAAACATCTCATCGATCCAGTCGAGCTCAGGAGGAGTTTTACCACGTCCCATCGCCGGGACTTTAACGCTGGAAGCGGCTCCGAAAAGGGCAATGTTTTTTCCGGCCCTGTGCTGAGCGGACTCGTAGATGATTCCGTCGATTCTTCTGGTGGTGCCGTCCACCTTGACCCTTAGTTGCGAACCTATATATTCGGCCACTACTTGCGTCGGCACATAATCAAGATAGCTTTTCGAGTCGAGCACGGCGAGACTAATCGCTCGCCTGAACCGTTGAAGAAACGACCACTGCTCATTGCGCTTTATCTGGTACTTGGCAAAATTGCTTTTATGTTTCTGAGGGGCGGCGAAGCGCGTTAGATCGAGAACGCATAGCTCGCGGAGAAGACTGAATTGGCCCACCGCGACAGTTTCACCAACAGGAGGGCGCAACTCCGCTACACATGTTTCCCGATCAAATGCGCCATAAAAGACTCCGATACCCGAAGCGTTCATACGCCCTGGCTTGCGCATTCCCTCCGGCGGAACGCTGAGCTCGATCCACGGATTTTCAAGTATTTTTCTTAGATTTTGATCGTCGGCGAGTCGCGCTCGATAGACTGCTTTGGCTGACGTATGGGGACCAATTGTGTAGACGACAGGGCCTTCGACAGAATGTTGCCGATGAACGTCCTCGAAGATCTCTTGCAATGCCGTCGATGCCCCCTCGTTGAAGAAGCGAGCCGAATGCAGGATAGATTTCCGGAAGCGATCCCACAGCACACTGTAATGTGCGCCATAGGTTCCGGGGGATGTAACGTAGCCATACTCATCCGAGAAAAAGGGCTCTTCGCCGTCTTGTGGCAGGTACGGGTCCGCTTCAATAAGTGCCCGTGCCACCAGTTTTGCGGCGTCGTAGTCATCCATCTCACCGAGCTCAAGCACTACTTGTGCGAGGTCGTCGCCTTCAGGCTCGCCGTTCCAGTCGTAGTCACCCACGCTATGAGTTGCACGAATGACAGGGTCGAACAATTCTGCCACCTGTTCTACCGGAATACCCTTCCGTGACTGATGGAACCTACACTTAGACGTGGTCTTGGATGCTGCACGCAACTCTTTGACGCGTCTCTTCAGGACGATTTCGTCAAAACACTCTGGGCAAACATACGACATTCATAGGTCCTTTTCGCTGGCAAGACGCGGCAAGATTCGCCCCAACTAAGCGCTACAAGACTAAGTTCGTGCAGATAGCGCTACCCACGGCGATGCCACGCCGATGATGTCAGCGATCTCGGGCTCTGTGTGACCTCGTTGGCGAAGCCGTCCGACCTCGCGCGAAGGGGGCGCCGGGACGGCCTTCTAAGCCGGGCTCACATACGGCTGGCGAATTGGTAACCACCCTCCGCGAGAGCCGGCGTTAGCTTGAAGGGTCTGAGGCAGGCGAGAAACCGCGCCAGAACGGGCGTTAGCGCTCACCCGGCCCCAAAACGTGAACAGTGTCCACTTC
>NZ_JBFUJE010000301.1:0-4793 GCF_056401535.1 Luteibacter sp. P4_E6
CTGGAACACCGCGTCGACGCAGGAAGCCATTCGTGTGCTCGAAGAGCAGCCGAAGGGCGAACCGTTCTCGAAGATCGCACTCGACGCCGCTTCGGCCGTCGCGCATCACCAGGCAGCTGCCGGTGGTCGCCTCGCCGAGACCCTGTCGCGTTCGGAATTCATCGATCGCGCCCTGCGCCAGGCCGTTGCTCGCGAGAGCCTGCGTCTGGAAGGCGGCCTGACCCTGCTCGCTACGGTCGGTTCGTCGGCACCGTTCATCGGTCTTCTCGGTACGGTGTGGGGTATCTACCACGCACTGATCGGTATCGCCGCCTCCGGTTCCGCGTCGATGGATAAGGTCGCTGGTCCCGTCGGTGAAGCTCTGATCATGACCGCGTTCGGTCTGTTCACCGCTATCCCGGCCGTGCTTGCGTACAACTTCTTCATGCGCTCGAACCGTCTGACCTACGCCCAGTTCGACGAATTCGCGCACGACCTGCACGACTTCTTCGCCACGGGTGCCCGCGTCGAAGGCTCGGGTCCGGTCGTCTCCGTCAAGAAGTGAGGAATTGACCCATGGCTATGAGTAGCGGGGGCAACAGTGGCGGTCCGATGTCGGAAATCAACGTCACGCCGCTCGTCGACGTGATGCTGGTTCTGCTGATCATCTTCATGATCACGGCTCCCCTGATGTCCCATAAGGTCCAGATCGATCTGCCGAAGGCTAATCCGAATGTTAAGGATGACACCCCGGTCGATCCGATGGACCTCGCGATCAAGCCGGACGGTACGTACTTCCTCAATGACGGCGAAGTCAGCGAGGCTGAGCTGAAGGCACAGTTCGCGGTTGCGGCGGCGAAGTCGCCGCAGCCGGAGCTCCAGATCCGTGCGGACCGCACCACGGAATACAAAGTGGTGAAGAAGGTCCTTGGCGACGCCAAGGATGCCGGCATGGTCCACGTCGGCTTCATGTCGACTGGTAAGGAGTAAACGAGATGGCTTTCAGCTCAGGTAACTCTGGTGGTCCCATGGCGGACATCAACGTCACGCCGCTCGTCGACGTGATGCTGGTGCTCCTGATCATCTTCATGATCACGGCTCCGATGCTGTCGCATAAGATCAAGATCGATCTTCCGCAGCCGAATCCGAATGTCGTCAACCCAGAGAATCCGCCGGATCCCGTCCGTCTGCAGATTCGCCAGGATGGCTCGCTCTATTGGAACGATACGCCGGTAGACGAACTGGGCCTCAAGGCTCAGATCGCGGTGATCGCCCAGCAGTCGAACCAGCCGGAACTGCAGATCGACGCCGATGACGCGGCTCAGTACGAGGTCGTGGCACGCGTGCTTTCCGACGCCAAGGGCCAGGGCCTGACCAAGATCGGTTTCGTTAACTCGAACTGATCGCGGTCGTCCGGTAAGAACGAAAAAACCCCGCTTCGGCGGGGTTTTTTTTGTTCCTTCTGTGGGAGCCGCTTCAGCGGCGATTGGGCGCGCGCCAAAACCAGGCCCGCTGCCGCGGGATCGCCGATGAATCGGCTCCTACAGGTAGAGGAGCACCCGGTTACGACAGGATGTTGATGTAGTTCTTGACGGTCTTGGCCAGCCCTTCGTACAGCGCCTCGCCGATGAGCGCATGCCCGATCGACACCTCAGCCAGCCCGGGAATGGCGGACTTGAAGGTACCCAGGTTCGCCTGGCTCAGGTCGTGACCCGCGTTCACCGCGAGGCCGGCCTTCTGCGCCCGCTGTGCGGTATCCACAAACGAAGCGAGTTCCTTCCGCGCGTCACCTTCGGCGAACGCTTCGGCATAAGGTCCGGTGTAAAGCTCGATGCGTTGCACGCCGATCGCGGCGGCCTCGGCGAAACCCTCGCCACCGGCGTCGACGAATACGCTGACGCGGCAGCCGAGTTCGCGGAAGGCGGCGACCAGGGGCTTCAGGACCTCGATGTCCTTCGTGAGATCGAAGCCGTGGTCCGAGGTGATCTGACCGTCGCCGTCCGGTACGAGCGTGACCTGGGTCGGTCGCACCTCGCGTGCGAGCTCGATGAGACCAGGGTAGGCACCGCGCGGGCCGGCGAACGGATTGCCCTCGATGTTGTATTCGACACGGCCGCGCAGCAGGCCAGCCAATGTACGCACATCACCCGGCGTGACGTGACGCATGTCCGGTCGCGGGTGCACGGTAAGTCCGCCACAACCGGCATCGATGCAGGTGTTGGCAGCCGTGGCGATATCCGGTTCATTGCCGCCGCGCGAATTGCGCAGCACGGCGATCTTGTTCAGGTTTACGCTGAGTAGGGTCATCGTTTATCCATAAAAAAACGCACGTCGCCATTGCGACGTGCGTAATGACTGTCGTCCCAGCATAACGCGCCAACTCCGTATGGCGCACGGCTCACCACACACACACTCACAGAACATCAGACACACCTGACTGAGAAAAGGTTCAAAGTGCATATGTGAAGACGCGGACCTTTCGTTCGCTTCCTCGCCAAGCCACCGCGGCGACGCATTCCGCGCCCGCATCGAGCGCTTCGACCCGCCAGGCGGATGCCGGCCCGATCTCACCCTGGAAAGCGACCGGTGTGGCGGCGCCGTTACCGAGTTCAAATGCCACCCGCTCCAGACCATACGAAAGGCCGCCGCCGTTTGCCTTGAGCACCGCCTCCTTAGCGGTCCACAGGCGAAGAAAGCCCTGGAGTTGCCCTTCGACGGGCAGCGCCTCGAGCATGCTGGTCTCATCGGGTGCGAAGAAACGCCTCGCCAGTTCCAGTGCCCTCGCTCGTGGGCGCACGCGCTCGATATCCACGCCGACTTCGAAACCCGCACCGCCGCGACCGATCGCGAACAAGGCCCTGTCCCCACTGTGCGACCAGTTGAAGCCGAGGCGGTCGAACGGTGCCGGAAAGCGAGGCTTGCCGTGTTCGCCCCGCTCGATCGCCGGCGCCTCCGTGCCGGCATAGGCGGCCAACAGCGAGACGAAGGGGAGCTCGCCGCTGCCCGATGACCATCGGGTCTGCCACACATGGATCTCATCGTCGGCAAGCGGCGGAACATCGAAAAGGGTGGAAGTCATTCACGCATGCTGCATCGTCGTCGCCCAAACCTGCAAGTATTCACCGGAGGCCCTAGAATCAGGGCCGTGCCGAACGGGGAGCACTTATCGTGATTGCAGGCTGGCTTCTGCTGCTGGTAGCGCTTGCTTACGTCGGCATGTTGTTCGCTATTGCCTACGCGGGCGACCGTCGTCCGCTCTACCCTCGTCAACCCAGGTTGCGACCGCTCGTCTACAGCCTGGCCCTGGCCGTCTATTGCTCGTCGTGGACCTTCTACGGCGCCGTCGGCACGGCGGCGCGCTCGGGCCTGGCCTACCTGCCCATCTACCTGGGTCCGTTGCTGCTGTTCGTTTTTGGCTTCGGCCTGCTCGAGCGCCTGGTGCTCGTCGCACGCCAACGCAACATCACTTCCATCGCCGACTTCATCGCGGCGCGCTTTGGTAAGTCGCACGGCCTCGCCGCCCTGGTCGCGGTGATCGCCGTCGTCGCCATCATTCCGTACATCGCCTTGCAGTTCAAAGCGGTCGCGATGTCCTTCGCCGTCCTCGGCGCCGGCAACTCCGCGTGGTGGTTCGGCGACACCGCGCTGTGGTGCGCCGCCCTGCTCGCTGTCTTTGCCATCCTGTTCGGCACGCGCAACATCGATGCCACCGAGCACCACCACGGGCTGATGCTGGCGGTGGCGGTAGAGTCGTTGGTGAAGCTGATCGCCTTCGTCGCCATCGGCGTCTACGCCTATCTGCACGGCCCGGGTCTCGCGCAGACGTTGCATGCCCCGGTGCTACAACTCGAAAAAGGCAGCATGCCGCCTGGCTTCGTCGCGCAGACCCTGTTGGCGTTCTGCGCCATGTTCTGCCTCCCACGGCAGTTCCAGATCGGCGTGGTGGAGTGCGAGGATCCGCGCGACCTGCGCAAGGCACGCTGGCTTTTCCCTCTTTACATGGTGTTGATCTCCGCGGCTGTCCTGCCCATCGTGAGCGCCGGACTGGGCCTGCCGCAGGTCACCCAGGGTCACGTGGACGCCTGGGTACTGAATCTCCCCATCGCGCTGGGCAACAACGGCATCGCACTCCTCGCCTTCGTCGGCGGATTCTCCGCGGCCACGGGCATGGTCATTGTCGCGGCGGTCGCACTGGCGACGATGATCAGCAACGATCTGGTGATGCCGGCACTGCTGCGCATACGTCGACTCGATCTCGAACGACGCGGTGATCTTTCGAGCATCGTGCTGCTCGTGCGCCGCGTGTCCATCGTCGCGCTCGCCGCGCTCGCCTACTTCTACTATCGCATCATCGCGAACGCCGAGAACCTCGCCGCCACCGGCCTTCTCTCCTTCGCGGCCGTGGCGCAGTTCGCACCCGCTATCGTTTCCGCCCTGTACTGGCGCGGCGCTAGTCGCGTCGGTGTGTATGTCGGATTGCTCGCGGGCTTCATCGTCTGGGCATACACCCTTCTGTTTCCCGCGATGACGCGCGCCGGCTGGATGAGCAGCGGCTGGGTCGACAACGGCCCGTTCGGCATGAGTTGGTTGAAGCCGAACGAACTGTTCCACCTCAGTGGATGGGAGCCGGTCACCCACGGCACGTTCTGGTCGCTACTCTTCAACGTCTCGTGTCTGATCTTTATCTCGCTGCGTTTCAGGCCCAGCGTGGCAGAGCGACTGCATGCCGCGCTCTTCGTCGACCCCTACGTGCGTAGCGTCACGGGCGCGGGCGACTGGAAGGGCCGTGTGACTGTGCGCGACCTCGGTACCAT
>NZ_JBFUJE010000302.1:0-4778 GCF_056401535.1 Luteibacter sp. P4_E6
CACGACAGCACTGACGGCGCTGGGCGTACACCTGCACCTGGGCGAACGTGTCGCGCAATGCGTCACCCATGACGATGGCAAGGTCGAGGTGATACTGGCATCGGGTGAGTCACTGGCCTGCGACGATGTATTGGTCTGTTCCGGGCGGACCAGCAACACCGAACGATTGAACCTGGGCGCCGCAGGCATTGTCCCTGGTAAGCGTGGCCTGATCGATGTCGACGAGAACTTCCGCACCTCGGTGCCCCATATCTACGCCGCAGGCGATGTGATCGGCGCGCCGGCCCTCGCCTCTACGGGCATGGAGCAGGCCCGAGCCGCCATGAACCGAGCCCTGGGATCGGACCTCAAACGCGATGTCGCCTCGTTACTGCCCACGGGTATTTATACGATTCCCGAGATCGGCTCCATTGGCGCTACAGAAGAATCGCTACGCGCAGAAGGCGTCGACTACATCGCGGGCCGCTGGCGGGCCGCAGACACGGCACGAGGATGCATCCTCGGCGATGACCACGGCATGATCAAACTACTGTTCCGGCGTGTCGACATGAAGCTTCTCGGCGCGCATGTGATTGGTGAGCATGCTACCGAGACTGTGCACATCGGCATGATCGCCATGCTGATGGATGCTGGAGCAGACCTTTTCAACAAAGCCTGCTTCAACTTTCCCACGCTTGGCGACCTTTACAAGTACGCGACCTACGATGCGCTGATCCAGGAAAGGACATCCAGGGACGGCCTGGCACGACCGACAAAGTAGCGACATGGACAACGATTGCTACACCGCAACCCTCTCGCCCTGATCGATACCTGTCCACGCGTATTGCACCACTGAATATTTCTCGCGCGAGGCAACCGAAGCCAGTCGCCGGGGCACTCACGTCCAGTCAATGTTGATGGTTGGAGCCGGTACACCGGCCCCGCACCGTTGCGCTGCCTCAGCCCCACGGCCTACGAGACCATTCGCGATGCTGGATATCCAGGTAGGCCACGGGGACCGGGGAGCCCTATCCGCCGCTCGCCACGGTACAGGTCGCTGCGCTGCTGAGGAGTTGGCGATGGATACCACGCGAGAGCGTAATCACGAGGATTATCGATGACAGAAGCCATCAACGAGCGTTCGGATGGAGTAACGCCGGTGGTTTCGGTCGTCCTACCGACCTACAACCGCCTGCCGCTGCTGCGCCTTGCCATTGCATCGGTAGTCGGACAAACATTCGGCGATTGGGAGCTTATCGTCGCCGACGACGGTTCCACCGACGACACGCGTGGTTATCTCGAAACGATCGATGATCCACGCGTCCGGTCCCTCTCGATGGAGCACCGCGGCGATCTCACTTCAGCACGCAGCGCCGGCCTCAAGCACGCGCGCGGCAAGTGGGTGGCATTTCTTGATTCGGACGACTTGTGGCTGCCCGGAAAACTGGAATTGCAACTGCACCGGCTCGCCGCGCAGCCTGGATGCCGTTGGAGTTACACGGGGTACTCGCTGATTGATACGGACGGAGTGTCCCTGCCGGAGCGCTCGGACCGTCTGCCTCGTCCGGTTTCAGGGGACATCCTCGAACCATTGCTTCGGTTGACGGCCTCGACACCGGTGCAGACCATGCTCGTGCAGCGATCGCTGATCAAGGAGATCGGCGGTTTCGACGAAACAATCCCCATCCATTCCGACTACGACTTCGCGCTGCGACTCGCTGCACGCAGCGAGGTCCTCGCGTTACCCGAAATCCTGACTCGGGTTCGCGAACACCCGGACAGGACCACCTCGCGCTTGCGCCTCGCGGAGCTCTACGCCGATCAGGGGCGCGTATTCCGCAAAGCCGCGGCGGCCACGACGGACCGAAAATTGCGGGTGCTGTGCCTGCACCAGTGCGTGATGCAACTGGCCGGACAAGCAGCGGCATTGTCGCGGGAAAGGTCACACAGGGCCGCGTTCGCTGCGTTGGCCCGCGCCGCCCACATCGCACCTTTCAAAGGAGTGGTCTGGCGAACTGCGGCGGGATGCGCAGGGCGGGCGTTGGGCGTCTTCACATAAAGACGTGAATCACGATCAGGCTGGACGCCGCATCGCCGCCCGGTGAAGCGTACCGGCAGGCGTGGATCATGCGGGGCGATTCGATGGATGGCGTTTCGATGGATGGCGTTCGCCGATGCGTCCCAGTCCCCGACGAGCACGGCCCGGCCTGCCGACGGCGGCGTGATCGGTGCGCCGGCCCGCGCCGCGACGGGCATGGAACAGGTCCGAGCCGCCATGAACCGCGCCCTGGGCTCGGACCTCAAGCGTGACGTCGCCACGCTACTTCCCACGGGTATTTATACGATTCCCGAGATCGGCTCCATTGGCGCGACCGAAGAAAGGCTTGCTTCAACTATCCGACACTTGGGGACCTTTGTAAATACGCGACCTACGATGCGCTGATTCAGGAGCGAGCATCCAGGCAAGCTCCGGCGCGGTCGGCGAAGTAGCTAGCTTTCGCGACGCGCCCGAGAGAGCCAGGCCGACTTCGACCCCGGCAGAGGATCTAGCGCTGTATGGAAGGGACTTGGGGCTGTATGTCCTGAGATGGCTGCTGAACCGCTTGCATCTGACTCTGCTCAACTTGCGCCTGCTTATTTGCCTGAATGTGCGTCAATGCCTCCGCGCTGCTTTGCTGGAGCGGCGTCTGGACGGCTTGCATGACATCCACGTCGGTATATTGTTTTAAGGGCGAATTAAGGGCCCCTGGACCGCGTAGGCGCGGCTTGCATCATCCGACAGAACAACATGATCGATGCGGTTGAATCCAGCGGCCGTAGCGGCTGAGACCAAGCTCCCCGAGAGCATCTGGCTATGCGGCCCCGTCTCTCGCTGGTGGTCTTTGTCGAGCTGCGCCACGCACTGGAATGCTTGGTCGTACATTCCTTTTGCCGGGTGACCGACGTCCATCATGCTCGGCGCCTTGTGCTCCGCGACCRCCTCAGCCATCGATGCGAGCGTCGCCTTCCCCACCACGCCGTCGGGATGCAGCCCGTGATCGTGCTGAAAGGCCTTCACCGCGAAATCGGTACCGGGACCAAATGCCGAATCAGCCTCGAGCGGTTTACCGTGTGCGTCCTCGTAGCCGAGAGACGCGAGCGACGTCTGAACGTTGCCAACGGCATCGCCTCGATCCCCCTTACGAACAACTCCGTTGTGCTCTTTGTCATGCGTCTGTGGAGACTTACCTTCGGCCAGTGCGATCCCGGCTCGCAGTGTGGGACCGTGGCCTGTCTGGATCAGCTTATCGGCATACGACTTGTCGGTGGCATATCCCGCCTTTGCCATCGCCGCGGCCTCCTTTTCCAGATCCCCCTTCACACCCGGGTCGAAGAGGCCCGCTTTCGCGTACCGAGGATTATCGGCAAGGAAGTTTCCGCGATCTGCCACCGAGTCCGCGTACGAGTCATACACGCGAAATTTCTCCTTCGACATGATTGTGTTGCCCGCATCGTCGACTTCGGGCACCGTGAACTCTGCCGTTTTCCCGTGCCAACTTGCGTCTGCCTTGATGTTGTAGAGGTTCTTTGTGCCTGGCAGTACGTGTTGACCCCAACCGGTCTCAAGCGCCGTCTGGGCCAGAATCAGTTCTAACGAATTGCCTGTTTTGTCTGACAGATTTTTTGCGGCCGGATATATGTCGGCGATGAACTGCTGTTGCGGGGTTGTCATTTGCACTCTCCTTGTCACAAAGTCTTTAGTGCGAAATCGCTACCGGCACACTGGTCTTGAACGGAGTTCGCGTGTCCGCAGCGTCACCCTTCGTTGCCCATTCTCCGGTTACAACGATTTTTCCACCTTCAAAGCGAAAATTTTCAGCGCCGTCGTAAACGAAGACCGTGTGCGCACCCTTCAGATCCGGCACTTTCACTATGTCGTTCGTCTCGATATGACCGCTAGCTTGGTTTAGCGTCGCTATGCTGATCAACGTCTGCGACATTACCGGTACGGCATTCGTGTCGGACTGGACGAGGGCATAGATAGAGTCGCCGGCTGCTACGCAGTGCGACGCACGATTCTGGTACCAACCGGAACGCACAGGAATCGGTGTAATCCATCGTATTTTGTGTGACGTGGATTCCTCCAAATACACATAGGCGCGTTCATCCGAGCTTTCTCCTTTATGGGTTGTCGCACCGACAACACAGCTRAGTCCGCCACCGACATCCGTCGTCGCGTATTGCTCAAAGCCGGGAGGAACCTTTGCTGCCTTACTGACGAGCGGCGCAGCCAGGAGCAACACCAGGACGAGCAGGGGGGCGCCCAAATAGCGCGTACGGCGCGGGATGGGGCGCAGGCGGAGGCGTTGTTCAGTCATCAAAGCTCCTTGAGTTCTTCGGGATATCCGTCGCGTTGCGTCTCCAGCTAGCGGTTATAGCTGGACGCGACGAGCTTTGAAAGATCGGGCGCTCGAATTCGGGAACCTGTTCAAGGATGTAGCTCCGAGGCCAGCATGTCCGGCGACGGAAGCCCTTCGAGCCGTGGCCATGCCGGCTAGCCCAACGGCCGCGTCCACTCAGACGCAGACGCACCATCCTTCGCCACCAAAGTCACCTACCCGCCCCCTACTCCCAACACATCCGAGCATGCGCCTGCGCCGTGCACTGCACCCCATATGCATCAACGCACCGATCGCCTCCATGCCATGCGCCACGCGTTGGCAATCGACGGTATCGGCTTCATGGATGAAGTCGGCAAGTAACCGCGTGAGGCTACGAGCGTACTGAAGCCACTCGGTCGCCTCATTCATCAGGTCGTG
>NZ_JBFUJE010000303.1:0-4769 GCF_056401535.1 Luteibacter sp. P4_E6
CATCAGGGCGGCGCCGCCCAGGCCCTGGACGATACGCGAGGCCACCAGCTGCGGCAGCGTCTGCGCCAGGCCGCAGAGCAGCGAGCCGAGGGCGAAGACCGTGATCGCTCCGCCGAAAACGCGCCTTGTGCCGAAGCGGTCGCACAGCCAGGGGCTCATGGGGATGAAGATCGCCAGGGTCAGCACGTAGCTGGTCAGGGCGGTGCGCATGCTTAGCGGGCCGACATCCAGCGCGTTCGCGATGGCGGGCACGGCGGTGTTGACGATCGTCGAATCCAGCGCCTGCATGAAGAAAGCGGCCGAAACGAGCCAGATGAGTCCGCGGTAGCGGGCCTTGCTCGACGGTTCCGCCGGTGCCAGTGCCGGGCGGTCGGTGGAGAGAGCGTGGACGTCGGTCGGTGGGAGGCTGTCGATGACGTCGTGGGCTGGCATGGCTGTAACATTATAGACGATCAGAGCCTGACGGACCCCGCACATGCCCCAAGCCCCCGCCCCGGCCGATGCCGTCGAGCGTGCCACCGAACTCCGACGCCGCCTCGAAGACGCCAATTACCGCTATCACGTGCTCGACGACCCGACCCTCGCCGACGCCGACTACGATCGCCTGATGCGGGAGCTCGAGGCGCTCGAAGCGGAGCACCCGGAGCTCGCCGTCGCCGATTCACCGACCCGGCGCGTCGGTGCTCGCGCGCAGGGTGGCTTTGCCGAAGTGACGCACGCGGTCCCCATGTTGTCGTTGGGTAATGCCTTCGAGCAGGAAGCCGACAACGACCGCGAAAAATATCGCGAAGTGGCCGATTTCGAGCGCCGCATCGAGCAGACGCTGGACCGCCGTGAGCCGGTGTTCTCGGTCGAGCCCAAGCTCGATGGCCTTGCCATCAGCCTGCGCTACGAAGACGGTGTCTTCGTGCAGGGCGCCACGCGCGGTGATGGTGCGGTCGGTGAAGATGTCACTTCCAATCTGCGCACCGTGAAGGCCATTCCGTTGCGCTTGCGCGGCGAAGGTTGGCCGCGCGTGCTCGAAGTGCGTGGCGAAGTGATCATGCCGCGCGCTGGCTTCGAGGCATTTAATGAGCGTGCTCGCGCGGCGGGTGAGAAGGCGCTGGCCAATCCGCGCAATGGCGCCGCCGGATCGTTACGCCAGCTCGATCCCGCGATTACCGCGAAGCGGCCACTCGCTTTCTTCGCCTACGCGGTAGGMGTGGTTGAAGAGGGTGAACTGCCGGACACGCATTCCGCCACGCTCGCGAAGCTGCGCGACTGGGGTTTCCCGGTGTCGCCCGAGGTCTCCACGGCAAAGGGTTTCAAGGGCCTGCTGGCTTACTTCCGGAAGATTGGCGAGAAGCGCGACAGCCTGCCGTACGACATCGACGGCGTGGTGTACAAGCTCGACGACTACGAAGGCCAGCGCGAGATGGGCTTCGTCTCGCGCGCGCCACGCTGGGCCATCGCGCACAAGTACCCCGCGCAGGAACAGACGACGACGGTGGAGGCGATCGAGATCCAGATCGGGCGCACCGGTGCGGCGACGCCCGTGGCCCGATTGACGCCGGTGCAGGTAGGTGGCGTGACCGTCACCAACGCCACCTTGCACAACGCCGACCAGGTCGCGCGCCTGGATGTGCGTGTCGGCGACACCGTGATCGTTCGCCGTGCGGGCGATGTCATTCCCGAAGTCGCCCGCGTGGTCGAGGAAAACCGCCCGGCAGGGACCGTGGCCTGGAAGATGCCCGAGGTCTGCCCGGTCTGCGGCTCGGAACTGCTGCGTGAGGAAGGCGCGGCCGCCTATCGATGCTCGGGTGGGCTCATCTGCGCCGCGCAGCGCAAGGAGGCCTTGATCCATTTCGCCTCGCGCCGCGCCATGGACATCGACGGCCTCGGCGATCGTTTCGTCGATGCCCTCGTCGAGTTCGACATGGTGCATACGCCGGCCGACCTCTATGCGCTCACCGTCGACCGCTTCGTGAAGCTGAAGACGCTGGCCGACGAGCGCGATGGCTCCACGCCGGAGACGGTGAAGCAGGGCAAGGTCGCCACGAAGTGGGCGGAGAACCTGGTGGAGGCGATCGAAGCCAGCAAGAAGTCCACGCTGCCGCGCTTCCTGTTCGGCCTTGGCATCATGCATATCGGCGAGAGCACCGCGAAGACGCTGGCCTTGTGGCTGGGCTCGCTGGACTTCGTGCGGCGCACGCCGGCGCCGGTGTTGCGCGTGCTGCCGGATATCGGCGATGAAGTAGCGACGTCCATTGCGGCGTTCTTCGAGCAGGAGGGCAACCAGAAGGTCGTCGATGCCTTGCTCGAAGCGGGTATCACCTTTGCCGATGAAGGCGCGCCTTCGCCCAAGCTGCGCGAGCGGCTAGGGCTCGACGTGCTGCTGGATGCCGCCAAGGTGTCGAAGCTCGGCCCGAAGAGCACTGGCATCCTCGCGAAGAACTACGCGAGCCTCGACGCGCTGGTGAAAGCGGGCGAGCACCAGTGGATCGTCGCCGGCGTGCCACAGGCAGCCGCCTCGAACCTCACCGCCTTGTTGGCCGACGCCGAACGCGTCGCCGAATTGCGACGCGCCGACGAAGCCATGCGCTCGCTGGCCGCGGCGCTGCCGGCGAAAGCCGCCAACGCGCTGCCGCTGGAAGGGCTGACCTACGTCATCACCGGTACGATGGAGACGCTCAAACGTGACGACGCGACCGAGCGGCTCGAGTCGCTCGGCGCGAAGGTGGCGGGCTCGGTGTCGAAGAAGACCACCGGCGTTTTTGCCGGCGAAGCGGCAGGCTCGAAGCTGGACAAAGCCAATGAGCTCGGCGTGCCGGTGTATACGGAAGCGGACCTGCTGGCCCTGCTGACCGAACACGGTGTGGCGCCATGACCGACATGAATCAGCTGCGTCTGCGCGCGCAGACGTATGCCACGATCCGCGGTTTTTTCAGCGAGCGCGGCGTGCTCGAGGTGGAGACGCCGATGCTCTCCGCCGCGGGCAATACCGACCCGAACATCCAGAGCTTCCACACGAACTTCAGTGGTCACGTGGATGCCGGTGCGCGCGAGCGCTGGTTGCGTACCTCGCCGGAGTTTCCCCTGAAACGGTTGCTCGCCGCAGGCGTGGGCGACTGCTATGAGTTGGGGCGTGTGTTTCGCAACGGCGAAGCGGGGGGGCGACACAATCCCGAATTCACCATGCTGGAGTGGTACCGCGTGGGCTGGGACCATAACCGGCTGGCGCGCGAGGTGATCGACCTGCTCGAACGGCTGCTGCTGGGCGCGGGGCGCACGTTCGAGATTGTCGAAACGACGTACCGTGGGTTGTTTCACGATGCGCTGGGCGTGGATGCCTTGCTGGATCCGGTCGAGGTGCTGAAGAAACYGCTCGCCGACGCAAACATCAGCAGCGAAGGCCTGGAACGCGACGACTGGCTGGACCTGTTGCTCACGCACCGCATCCAGCCGGAATTTCCGCGCGATCGGGTCACTATCGTTTCGGAGTTTCCGGCCAGTCAGTGCGCGCTTGCGCGCATTCGAAAGAGCGACCCGYCGGTGGCTGAGCGTTTCGAGGCGTATGTGGGGCGTTATGAAGTGGCCAACGGGTACCACGAGCTGAATGACGCGGCCGAGCAGCGCGCGCGGTTCGAAGGCGACAACGCTAAACGACGTCAGCGTGGGGATGCGGAAGTGCCGATGGACGAGCGTTTGCTGGCGGTACTTGGCGATATGCCGGCGTGTGCGGGGGTGGCGCTGGGCATCGAGCGGTTGTTGATGGTGCTGGCGGATACCGATGCAATTGCCGATGTGTTGACGTTTCCGTTTTCGGAAGCGTGAACATGCTCGAATCCATCCACCACGTCGCGATCATCTGCGCCGACTACCCGCGCTCGAAGGCCTTCTACACCGAAACCCTCGGCCTCAAGGTCATCCACGAGGTCTACCGCGAAGCGCGCGATTCCTGGAAGCTCGATCTCGAAGTCAGCCCGGGCGTCCAGCTGGAACTGTTCTCCTTCCCGTCGCCGCCAAGGCGGCCATCACGGCCGGAGGCGCTAGGGCTACGTCACCTCGCGTTCGTCGTGAGCGATATCGACGCGGTGGTGGCGACGTTGGGCCAGCGTGGGGTCTCGTGCGAGCCGATTCGGGTAGACGAGTTCACCGGGAAGCGGTTTACGTTCTTCGCCGATCCGGATGATTTGCCGATTGAGTTGTACGAGCGCTGAGGCCGCTCTTTGTAGGAGCCGATTCATCGGCGATCGGGTGCTTGCGGATGTTTAGAACTCGAGTTCCTGCGCCGCGCAGAGGTAGTCGACCATCGGCGCCAGTCGCTTGAACGTGTCGACGACGAAGGGCAGCAACTCCGACGAACACGCCAGGGCTTCATCGAAATTCTGCCCGGCGGCGAAATTCTTCCGCTTCAGGTCGTCGATCAACTCATGGTTCGGATCGAACCCGCGCGGCGGGCGCGTCAGGCTTTCGCCCCAGAACTCGAAGCGCTCGCGAAAGGCCTTTCCATGCGTTGCCCGCTTCCACGAATCCGGGTTATCGGCGAGGAAGTCGCGTAGCTTCTTCAGCACCGGCGGTTCCGGATGCCACATGCCGCCGCCAGCGAAGCACTCGTCCGGCTGGATGTGCAGGTAGAAGCCCGGTGCCTGGATTTCATGGCGGCGCTCATGGAAAAAGCGCGAACCCTGCCAGCCCTTGTACGGTTGCTTGTCGTTGGCGAAGCGCGTGTCGCGATGGATGCGGTAGAGCGAACCACCCACCTTGCGTGTATCGGCACGGTAGTGCGG
>NZ_JBFUJE010000304.1:0-4760 GCF_056401535.1 Luteibacter sp. P4_E6
CTTCGGACTCGAGCGCACGGGTTATCTGGTCACTGACCTCGACGCGGCGATCAAGGCAGCCGAACAGGCAGGCGCCGCCACGGTGGTGACTGCCTTCGATGACCCGATCGGTCGCGACGCCGTGATCCGTTGGCCGGGTGGGGTGAACATGCAGCTCTACTGGCACACGAAGAAGCCGAGCTACGAGGCCTTACGCCATGTGCCGGAGAATCGTATCTACCTGCCGGCGGCCAGCGCGGCGACGTTCGTGAAGGCATTCACGCAGTTTGCGCACGGCAAGGTCGTGTCCGATGACGCGAAGGTACCGGTGACGGAACTCGGCGGCACCTCGGGCACGTACCGGCGCATCCGCCTCGAGTCCGGCTACGGCAAGGTGACGGTCCTGGTGACGGACGGCCATCTCGCGTGGCCGTATGGCACGGAGGTCACCGGTTACGAGGTGGACGATCTCGCCGCCGCGCTGGCCCGCGCAACGCAATCCGGCGCAAAGGTCGTCGTGCCGGCGCACGACGAAAGCGATCGCCACGCGGCGATGCTGCAGTTTCCCGGCGGCTACGTCGCCGAGATCCACGCCGCCAGGTAAAACATCACGCGGCCCTTCGACGGTTCCCAGGGCMACCCCCGCTTCTGTAGGAGCCGATTCATCGGCGATGGGGTCTATCGCGAGAACCCTTTCGCCGATGAATCGGCTCCTACAAGGCGCGGCCCGCTTCTGTCAGAAGTCGAACGTGGCCGAAGCAAGCAACGTACGTGGCGTGCCCTGCGTGAGGTAACCACCCGTGGCCGAGGCCCAGTAGCCCTTGTTCGTGAGGTTCTGCAGCGTAAGGCGGAACGTCACCGGCACACCTTCCAGAGTGCTGGAGGCACGGGCGCCCACATCGAACGTCGTCCACGCCGGGATGTTCAGCGTGTTGGTCACGTTGACGTACTGCTTGCCCGTGCGAACGGCGCGAGCGCTGAGGGTGATGTCCGGCGTGTTCGGGATATCCCATTCCGCACCAAGGTTGGCCTGGAAGCGTGGCACCCCGATGGCGTCGTTGCCGTTGTTCAGGCCGCCCTGGGTCTTGGTCAGCTCGGGCTGGATGTAGTTGGCACCGCCAAGGACGCGAACGCCCTGGGTCGGCTCGCCGAAGAAGCTCCACTCGGCGCCGCGGTTACGCTGCTCGCCGGCGATCGTATAGGTGTTCGTGGTCGCGTCTACATAGCCGCTGGGCTGCTTGATCTGATACAGGCCGAACGTGCTGCCAAAGGTGCCTGCATCCCACTTCACACCGATTTCGTTCTGCTTTGACTTGTATGGGGCGAAGACCTGGCCAGCGTTGGTCACCGGCGCGCCGTTGAACAGGGTCGGCGCGGTGTCGCCTTGCGTCAGCGCTTCGATGTGGTTGGCGTAGACCGAGAACTGTTCGTTGATGCGGTAGTTGATACCGAAGATCGGGCTGTTGGTGTACCGCGAGTATTCCGAGGTCCTGGCACCATTCACGCCGTCGACCGCATAAGCGTAGCCGAGCGAAAGAAGCTTCTGCCGACGTGCGCCCACGGTGACCTGCAGCTTGTCGTCCATGAAGCCGAGCGTGTCGGAGAACGCAAGGCTGCGCAGCTGCGTGCGGCCCGTGTAGCCCGGGTCGCTGATCGGGCCGACGTTGTAGATGTAGTCAGGGCGTGCGACCTGCACGGGATTGTAGATGTTCGTGTTGAACGTCGAGGAGCCCGCGTAGGCGGCCTTCTTGTTCGTATCCAGCGCCGAGAAGCCGAGCGTGATGCGATGGCTTACTTCGCCGGTATCGAAGTGGGCATTGAAGCCGGCCTCGCCGGTGCCGGTATTCGCAATGTACGGCACGGTGAAACGCGACTCCGTCGCATCACCTRCCGCGTTGCTGACAGTCGGGCTGACGTAGTCACCGAACTCGTTGCCGTGATGCGCGCCGACGGCTGCATAGGCGGTCAACCAGTCGCTGATGTCGTATTCGGCGCGTACGACACCGAAGGTGTCCTCCAGCGACGAGCCCGACCAGGACTGCGTGTAGTTCCTGGTGGCGCTGGGTGCCTTCGGCACCACGTTGCCGACGAAGACGACCGAGCGGCCGCCGTTGATCGTCTGCTTCTGGTAGCCGAGGTCGGTCGTGATGCGCAGGCGCTCGCCGGTGTAGTCGAAGCCGATCGCGATGGCGTTGACGCGGCGGTTCTCACCGTCGACCGCGGTGCTGCCGTCACGGGAGACGGCATTCACGCGGATGCCGAATTCGTTGTTGGCGCCGAAACGGCGGCCGATGTCCACGGTGCCACCGATCTGGCCGTCGCTACCGTAGTCCAGGCCGATGCGGGTGATCGGGTCGACCGTCGCGCGTTTAGGCGCAATGTTGATGCTGCCGCCGACACCCGAGCCGCCCGGCGAAATGCCGTTGAGGAAGGCGCTGGCACCCTTGAACACTTCTACGCGGCTGACCAGTTCCGGGGCCAGCAGCTGGCGCGGCAGCAGGCCGTAGAGGCCGTCGAAGCCGATGTCGTCGGAATTGAGCTGGAACCCGCGAATCACGAACGTCTGCGAGTAGTTGCCGTAACCGAAGCCCGTGCGCACGGCCGGGTCGTTGGCGACCACGTCGCCCAGCGTATGGGCCTGCTGGTCGCGGATGAGCTTGTCCGTGTAGCTCGTCATGGCAAACGGCACGTTCATCATGTCCTGGTTGCCCAGCACACCGAAGCGGCCACCCTGGGACACCTGACCACCGGCGTAAGCCGCCGTGGGAGCGGCAACGTCAGCCTTCACCTGGATGCCGGACAGCGTCGTCGTATTGTCCTGCGGCTTGCGCTGGGTGTCGTCGGCATCGGCGGCGGCGTGGGCCGCACCGGCGACGAGGAGGGTACCGAGCACAGCAGCGCGGATCGAAAGAGTGAGGCGGCGACGAGCCGGGAGCGCGGTATGCATGGTGGTCCTGGGCATGGAAGCCTCGATCAAAGGCGAATAGAAATGAGAATCGCTCGTATTATGATCGAGATTGTCACGGACGCCTAGGGGTCATGCCTGCTGCAGGTCCAGACGGGCCAGGCCCGTCTGGACCTTCGCTTTACGGCATCAGGACTTTGTCGACGACGTGGATGACGCCGTTGGACTGCATGACATCGCCGATGGTGACGTGGGCTACGCCACCCTTGGCGTCGGTTACGTCGAGGGTCTTGCCGGTCTGGCTGACCGTGAGGGGTTCACCTTCGACCGTGGTCAGGCTGGCCTTGCCATTGCCCTTGCTCACGAGAGTCATGAGGTCGGAAGCGGTGTAGCGGCCGGATACCACGTGGTAGGTGAGGATCTTGGTCAGGGTCGCCTTGTTCTCGGGCTTGACCAGGGTGTCGACGGTGCCCGCCGGAAGCGCGTTGAACGCTTCATTGGTGGGGGCGAAGACGGTGAACGGGCCCGGGCCGGAGAGGGTGTCGACCAGGCCAGCAGCTTTTACGGCGGCAACGAGGGTGGTGTGATCCTTCGAGTTGACGGCGTTCTGGATGATGTTCTTGCTCGGGTACATCGCCGCGCCACCGACCATGACGGACTTCTGCATGGCCATGCCGTCGTCGGCAAAGGCGAGGTCCGCCACGCCGAACGCGGCGGTCAGGGCAAGAGCGATGTGCAGCGTGCGGGAGAGCGTGCGGCTTTTCATGGCGAATCCTCGGTCCCCGTGATTGGGGTACCAAGTGATACGCAGCCTTGCCGCGTCCGGATGCAACGGACGCGGCAAGCGCTCACTCCGGATCGTCACACGGTGACGACAATACGCCCGGTGTGTTCGTTCTTTTCGAGCGTGCGATGCGCCTCGACGATGTCGTCGAAGGCAAAGGTCTGCGCGATGCGCGGCTTCAGTTTGCCGCTTGCAAGGCCTTCGCTGATGAACTTCACGGCGCGCGCCTGGCGCTCCGGATCCGTCGTCGTGCCGAACAGGTTATAGCCACGAATCACCGGCTCGTTCGGAATGACGTCGAGCAATGGCAGCGGCGTGACTTCATCGCTCAAGGCGCCGTAGACGAACACGGTCGCGCCATGGGCCAGTGCGGCGAGCAGTGTCGGGAACTGGGAACCTCCGACGGCTTCGAAGGCGAACGTCGCGCCTTTCCCGCCGGTGAGGCGTTTCACCTCGGCGACAAGATCCTGCTCCCCCGTGGCGATGACGTGTTTCGCGCCCGCGGCGARGAGCGCCTCACGCTTCGCACTCGTGCGGGTGAGGGCGATCGGTGTCGCGCCGAGCATGTTGATCATCTCGATCGCGCCCAGGCCCACACTGCTCGAGGCGGACGAGACGAGGACCACGTCGTCTTTCGTGAGCGGGTGGCGTTCGGCAAAGGCACCGTACGGTGTGATGTACGGATTCCAGATGGCCGTGGCTTCTTCGAAGGAAAGCCCGGCGGGAATCGCGACCACCGCATGCGCCGGCGCGAGGACGACTTCACCATAGAGACCGTAGTCGTTCTGCGAGAACGAAGGGATGGTTGTGACGGCGTCGCCCGGTTTGACGTGAGAGACCTCGGCGCCGACCGCGTCAACGATACCGGCGACCTCATACCCCAGTCGCGCAGGCAGGCGGACTTCCTCGACATAGCTGCCTTTGCGCCACATGGACTCGGCGCGATTCAGGCCGATGGCACGCACGGTGATGCGAGCTTCGCGCGGCCCCGGGGCGGCGACCTCTACCTCGCGGAACTGGAGCACTTCGGGTGCGCCATAGCTTTCGAACATGACGATGCGTGACATGGAGAAACCTCGGACAGAAGGGATG
>NZ_JBFUJE010000305.1:0-4733 GCF_056401535.1 Luteibacter sp. P4_E6
CGTCGAGCGCCTGTTGCACGCCGAGAAGACCGAGTTCCAGACCATCGAGATCTACCAGACGACCGATTGGGGCAACCTGATGGTGATCGACGGTTGCGTGATGCTCACCGGCCGCGACAACTTCCTGTACCACGAGATGATGACCCACCCGGCGCTGTTCACCCACGCCCGCGCCAAGCGCGTCGTGATCATCGGCGGTGGCGACTGCGGCACGCTGCGCGAGGTGCTCAAGCACGAGGAAGTCGAGAAGGCCACCCAGGTGGAGATCGACGAGCGCGTCACCCGCCTGGCTGAGGAATACTTCCCGGAACTGTGCGAAGCCAACGGCGACCCGCGCGCCGAACTACTCTTCATCGACGGCATCAAGTACATGGCCGAGGTGGATCCGGAGTCGATCGACCTGATCATCGTCGACTCGACCGACCCGGTCGGCCCGGCTGAAGGCCTGTTCAACGCTGCCTTCTACGCCAGCTGCTACAAGGCCCTGCGCCACGGCGGCATCCTGGTGCAACAGTCGGAGTCGCCGATGGCCCATATCGAGCTGATCAAGGCCATGCGTTCGGCCATGCGCACCTCGGGCTTCAAGGCCGTACGTACCCTGCCCTTCCCGCAGCCGTGCTACCCCACCGGCTGGTGGAGCTGCACCATGGCGCGCAAGGACGGCGACCTGTCGGGCTTCCGCGAGCGCGGCGCGATCAGCAAGAACTTCCCCACGAAGTACTACAACGCAGACATCCACAAGGGTGCACTGGCGCAGCCGGAGTTCATGCGCGAGGCGCTGGGCGACTGATCTTTCGATCGGTCGCACCTGTGACGGAAGGGCGCTGCGGCGCCCTTCTCTTTGACCACATTTCTACGAACAGGAAAGGAATCCCATGCACCACCTTCGTCCCAAACGTGCGCTCCTGCTGACCCTCGTCCTCGTCCTCGCGCCCGGCTTGGCAGCCGCGACCGAGCTACCCGGTGGCCCGGCCTTCCTGAAAGCCGCCGATGACGTGATTGCTGCACAGGGCGAGGCAGGCGTCTCGCCTCCGCCGCCGATCACGGATCCACGGGTGCAAACCCTCCTGGCCAGGGCGGCGAACATCGAAGCCATCTTCGGCAACGTCAAACTGACGGCCGCCGACCTCGGGCCGGTGATGGACCTGTGTGGAAAAACCAACCAGATCACGGTGGGTTACGCACTGGCCAACATCGCCTCGCTAAAGCCGCCGGCGGGGCAGACTGCTGACCCCGAAGCGCTCAAGCCCCGGGTGATCGAACTGCAAAGTCGCAATGTGATTGCCTATCAGGACGCCATCGTTCCGATGGGCGCCTTCAGCGCGCGCTGCATGATGCGGGCATTGCCCTTGCTGACCGAATTCATGAGAACGCTGCCGGCCGAGCAGCGGACGCCGGKTCGCATGGGTGGGTTACGCCAGATGCGCGGCGGCGTCGCCAACATGATGGTCGGCGCCATCACCAGCAGCATCCAGACCGGCATCTCTGCGGCGAACCGGCATCTCGCCGTCAGTGCCGCCGCGGACGTGGCATCCACGTTCGCCGCCATCCTGCCGGTGGCCGACCGGAAGGTGATCCAGCAGACGGCCGGCCGCGTCAGGCCGTCGGCCGCCGCGGCCGACCAACCCTCGCTCGACACCATTGCCCGTGCGTTTGCCGACGAGCGATGCGAGGGCCTCTGCGCCCTCGGTAGCTGAGACCGCTCAGCCCGCTGGCTTGGAAGGTTCCCAGCCGGCGGGTGCCTCCGGTGGCATGCCGTAAGCACGGAGCGAGGCGAGGATCACGCTCATCTCGGTGCCGCCACTGCGCGCCAGCATGAGCAGCTTCTGCGCAGTGGCCTTGTCGCCCTGCGCCTGCAGGTTGAGCTGCGCGAAGCGCTGCATCTCCCAGATCAGGTTGAGGCGCGCGGTCTTCGCGGAGGATTGGTCGGAGGCGTCCGTCGACAGGGTTTCACGCAGGTGCAGACCGAGGGAACGGCCTAGCGGGCTGCTGCCCCATTCGAGCACCTTGGCTAGTTTCAGGCAGTCGCCGACAACCGAGGCATCTTCCTTGTTGTCGTCGCAGTACTTCGCCGTGGCCTGGAAACCGGGCATCGGCTGAGCGCTGGCCAGGCCGAACACCAGCACCATCTGCACGCCCGCGGCACCGGCGCCCTGCAGGGGGTTGAAGGTGTCGGCCGGCGGTGGCAGCTGGGTGACCGAGTTGGCCAGCGCCTTCAGGCTGGCACCGAGGTAGTCGTCGTAGACCTTCGCGTTGGCGGCGCGGGTGAGATCGGCCCGCATGTCTGCCTTGGAGGCATTGTTATGCCCATCAACGCCCAGCTTGAGTAGCCATACGGCGGCGTTGTCCGGCGCCTGCTTCTGCAAGGTGGCGAGGGCTTCCGCATTCGGACAGGCGTCCGCCTTGGTCTCGCAATCGGCCAGCCGTGCCCAGGCGACCTGGGGACCGGCGTCTTCGTTGCGCGACGCCCGTTCGAGCAGGGCGTGGTAGGTGAGTACCTCGGGCGGGTTGACCAGCGGGCGTGCCAGCAGGGCGGCGCCGAGCAGGGGCTCGGATTCGGTCCGCAGCGCGAGGACGCTGGCGAGGTCTTTCTGGAACTGCAGGAGGGCCTTGGTCTGGTCCTTCTGAGCTACCGGTCCCTTGGCCGGTCCCGTCGCCGCACCGGGCCACGGCGTAGCCGCGAAGGTAGGGAGCGAAAGCAGGCCAGCAAGGGCCAGGGTCACGACGCGGCGTCGCCGCATGGGCCATCTCCGTGAAATAAAACGACAAGAATACGGTTCGACCATGAACGGAAGCTGCGCCGTCAGGCCTTCACCAAGCGAAGACATTGCTACTATCGGTCTGAGCGCGGGGGGATCGGGACAGCTGTCCGCATGACCGCACCAATCAATCCTGCGACAGAACAGGAGTTTACAGTGGATCACTTTGCCCTCTTCACCAGCGCACCGGCTGGTTTCTTCGTCGGCTGGGGCACCCTCACGCTGATCAACGCAGGTCTGGCCCAAGGCAAGAACCGCAGCGGGTTGGCCTGGTGGGCGCTTTCGCTCTTCCTCGGCCCCGTGGCCACCCTCATTCTCGTCGTCCTGCCGAAAGTCCGCGCAAAGATGTTCTGACCCGTTTGCGTGGGTCGACAGGGTGTGTAGGCTAGGAGGCCTCCCAAGGCAGGTGCGCGCGAATGCTTACGACGCTCGTAGCAAGCAGCAAGGGTGGGTGTGGCAAGACAACGCTGGTAACCCAGCTCGCCACCCACTGGGCACAGGCCGGGAAGCAGACGGCCATCATCGACGCCGACCGACAGCAGTCCAGTTTGCGCTGGGTCAGTCGACGCCCTGAGAACGTCCCGGGCGTAACCGCCGTCGAGGGCAGCCGCCGGGCCTTCGACCGGCTACCGGCCGAGATCCAGCGAACCATCGTCGACACCCCTGCAGGCGTCGGCGAGAAAGAGCTGGAGCCTTACCTCGAAAAGGCCGATGTCATCCTCGTGCCGGTCTTGCCTTCGCACTTCGACCTCGACGCGACGCTCGACTTCCTCGCCGTGCTCCAGGCCATCCCGCGGGTCAAGCGCGGCAAGCTGCCGGTCGCCCTGGTCGGCAACCGTCTCAAACCCTGGACCAATGCCAGCCAGGCTGCGGTCGCCGAACTCGGCGAGCGCGCTCCTTTTCCCGTGGTTGCGGAACTTCGCGACTCGCAAGCGTACGTCTTGCTCACGGCGCTCGGTAAGGGCATCTTCGATTACCACTCGGAAAACGTACGCGGACACCAGGACGACTGGGCAAAACTGCTTCGCTGGATAAAGCGCAGCACCTGAGCCGGATGGGGAACGCGTTGGTTGCACCACGCCACGTCACGTGGCATTGCGGAGAACGGTACCCATGCACGAACTCATCCTGCTGCGTCACGCGGAAGCATCTCCGAACGGCAAGGACGGCAAGGACGATCGCGAGCGAAAACTCACCGAGCACGGCCAGAACGAAGCCCGCGCGGCGGGCGAATGGCTCGCAAGCCACGGCATCCACTACGATCGCGTGCTCTGCTCCCCTTCCGAACGCACGAAAGAAACCGCGGCCCTGGCCCTCGGCCAGATCAAGCCCACCTACGACGATAAGATCTACGACGCCACCGTCGGCGATCTGTACGACCTCCTCGACAAGCAATCGGATGTCGAGCGCGTGGTCCTCGTCGGTCACAATCCTGGCATCGAACAACTGGTAGCCTTCCTTGTCGAAGGGCGCTCCGAGGATTACCGCGGCATGCCGCCCGGTGGCATGGCCCGGCTCGTCTTCGATGGTCCGCTGGAACCCGGCAAAGCCAAGCTTGAGACGTTCTGGTCTCCACCAAACTGAGTAGCTTTATGCGTCACCTGTTTGCGGCGATCGCTCTTCTCCTGTCGGCGGCGCCTCTGGCCGCCGCCGACCTGCGAATCGATCCCGTGCGTTCACGCGCAGAGTTCAGCGTTCGCCTGCTCTGGGTGAGCAACATCTCGGGCGCTTTCGAAGGTATTCGTGGTGACGTTTCGATCGATCACGCCGCACAGACCGCCGTGGTCCGCGCCGACATCGATACCGAAAGTATCCGTATGGAATCGGCCCGACTCCGGCGATGGGTACTCGCGCCGGAGTTCTTCGACTCCGTCCACTACCCGACGATCCATTTTGAATCCCTGCCGACGCCCCTCCTCATCCTTACCCGGGGCGGCGATGTCGTGGGCAAGCTCACCCTGCGCGGAATCACCC
>NZ_JBFUJE010000306.1:0-4732 GCF_056401535.1 Luteibacter sp. P4_E6
GAAGTTGGAAGTTGATATGGCTGCGCCACATCATACGGCACCTGCTCGCCCGCCGAATCCCCTCGGCGGCACACCCACCGGTTACCGAGCCGCCTGCCTACGTCGCAGACACGCTTGAAGAACCGCGGCGGCGACCGTTTCTTTCAGAATCTTCTTGGCTGTCCTACCCGGCACGTAGCCTCACGGACTGCTGAAACGACCGACGTCGCGCTCCACTTCTTCAAAGCAAACCCCTCGCGCCCGATCATGGGCCGCCAGTGAACCCGCAGGTCCGTTTGGGCCGCGGCACGCCGTGCCTGCATGGCGTGCCGCACCCGAAGGGATGACGGTGAACCTAAGGAGAGAAGGCAATGGCTTCATCGAACAGTTACAAGGTAGATGGCCGCATCACCTACCACGTCGATCCCGAAACGACAGCGCACGACCTGATGAACGCGGCCACAGAGTGGCTTCAATATGCACGTGGTCTTGCCGGTCTGTTGGCCGACCTCGTGCACGAGGCCGATACGGTCGACTGCCAGCACATGGCGCTTGGATTGGAAGCAATCGGCGCAATTACCCAGATGGGCGTCCAATGTACGGCTCAGTGACGTCGTCCCATCCTTGGCGATGAAGAGCGCGGTGCGGCCATCACTGAAACGCACGACCGCGCTCCGAGGCTGCGCGCCCGTATCCGGATAGAGATGTGTGTCGAGCGTGGTTACCCACGTACCCATGTCACGGCTGTTGTAGCTGCGCACAAAGCGAAGCTCGCCGTCCTGGTCGGCGTAGTCCGTCTCGGACTCGAAAACATTTCCGTTCGCCGGACTCACCGGATCACCACAGGATACGAAGCCGACGCTGATAGGGTTGCCCGGATCCCCGAGCTCTCTACGGTCTTGTTCCTTGTCGGGCGATTCGCAGTTGCCCGTTAGCGGGTTGTAAACTTGATCCGCCGTGCAGCCGTCGCCAAACCGTGTAACCGAGTAGCCGTGAGTGAAACCGTCGCCATTCTTAGAATCGGTCCACGAAACATTGCAGGTCCAGCCTTCAAACTTCGGCGGGACCGAGTACGCGAGTGTTGGGGGTGCGTACGGCAACGGCGTGTCCATGTCAGCCGGAGCTGCATGTTTGGCGATGTCCGTGGCATAAATGACCCGGCATGCGGCGTCGGCCGATGGGTAATGCGCGGCCGCAGGATCATCCGTGGTGCTGTCGATGAGGTAGTAGTACTCCTCAGCCATTGCTCCGGCGCTGAAGGTCATAAGCAGCATTCCAAGCAGTAACTTCACGTTTGGCTCCGGTTTCTGTCGCGTCCATGGCCCGCTTCCCGGACCATCCCTGTCAAATCCAACTCAGTTTCGTACCGCCGATACAGTCGTTGCCGTGAGTCGACCCTGCGCGTCGTAGGTGTAGGTCATCACCCGGTCAGCAGTTGTCACGGTCTTGGGCCGAAAGCTCGTCCCGTCCCAGGTTGTGGTGGTCGTCCTTTCCTGGGGCGTCCCCTTCGCCTCGGTTTTTGCAGTGATGCGGCCCTGGGGGTCATAGGTGAATGCCGTTACGTGACCGAGAGCGTCGGTCTGCGTGGCAATCTGGCCCCGCCCGTCGTAGGTGAACGACGAATTGCTGATGGGGCAACCCAGCACGGGCTCACCGGTGACTGCAGTCATGCGTCGGGTGCCAGCGAGGACGGCATATTGGTATTTGACTGTGTGGCCCAGCGCATTGGTGACGGTCGTTGTGCTGTCATCAACGTAGCCAACAACTGTACGGTCCGCCCCACCGCTGTGCTCGCTGGAGACCGCCCTGCCCTGCGCGTCATACGACCATGTCGCAAACCGCACGCCACGCTCGTCAATGAGTCCTGTCAGCAGTCCCGGGTGGCTTGCGTCCTCGTACAGATACGAGCGGGACGTCACCTTGGCGCCAACGGTCCGGGTCGCCTTCATCAACCGCTGGGTTGGGGAGAAGGTGTAGGCCACCGACAAGCTCCCCGAAGTCATTTCCACGAGATTCCCGTTCTGGTCCTCGCTGTAAATCAACGTGTGGCCACGCGAGTCTTTGACGGTCGCCTGCGTGTTGAAACTGCTGTCGTAACCGTAGGTCAACGACTTCGTCAGGCCAGCGGCATCCCGGATGCTCATCAGCTGCCCCTGGGCATTGAAAGTCAGCGTTTCATTGTTTGGGGAGGAATAAACCCAGTTCCTGCCCGACTTGGCAAGGAGTCCCCGCTCTGCGGGTTCGCCGGTAGCCACACCGCCGGCAATGGAAAAGAGCGATGCGCGCCCGTCCTCAAACGTCAGCGTCGCTGACGAGTCCCCAACCGACAGGTAGGTTTCGTAGCTGTGACGCCAGAGGCCATCGACGCCGTTGAAGAATCGCCGGAACGCCAGTTCACCATCCTGGTCAACAAAGTCGGTTTCCAGTTCGAACTTGTTGCCAATGGCCGGATTGATGGGATTTCCCGCACAGTCATCCGGGTCGTTGTTCGTTTMATCATTCGGGTCGCCCATCTGGCGCCGCGCGTCGTACTCGCCTCGGGTTTCACACCGGCCGGCAACGATGTCCAGGACGAGGCGATCTGGGCACTGGGTCCCGTTTAGCGCGACGGAGTGAGGCAGTTGGTAAGCACTGTCCCCGATGAGCAGCTGCGTGATGCAGGTGTAGTAAAACGGCTTTTGGCCTTGCCGGTCATACGTGAGAGGGACATAAGGAAGCACGCTGGAGGTCGATGTGTTCCATGTCACCACATCCTCTGCATACCCAGCCCTGCACGCGGCGTCCGCTGTCGGATAGTGAACAGCGTCATCAGGCGCCGGAAAGTCTGTGACATCCAGCGAGAACCACACATCCTCGGCCTGGGCGATGCCCATCGTTTAGCACGAACAAAAACAGAATACCGATTACGGTCTTCATACCTTTCCCTGGCTGCCAATTGTGGGTTGCACGATGCTGCATCAGAGTCGTAGCAGATCGAGACCTGCGTCACATATTTACTGCCTCGACAGCAATGTCATGTCGGTGCCTTTTTTGTAGACACATTTGCGCCATGAATGCCGCACGCCGGCGCCGCTTCTGGTTGTCGGTGCGCGCCGACGAATGATGTAGGCGTGCGCTTACACAAATCCGTCAGCGACAATACTTCGCGGTCGTCGGCGCAACCCGAATCAATCTCCTGGTCTCAATGCACACTGAAAATGCCAGTGCCGGACGTGSACAGGGRATTTTTACCTGACGTGAGAGAGCCTTCGGTCTCCSGCTGCGACCTCGGTTATGCTTTGAGCTTTCCTACCCGGAGTTGGCAATGACACGRACATTCCGACTGGYASTGGCTRCCCTGATGATGACGACRGCCCCTGCYTTTGCGTCGTCCCCATCCAAACCRCCAGCGGCSCCAGCCGAGGTCAYGGCCGCCKCCCCTGCCGGCACGACCTTGCTGTCTTTTGCATCGAGCGGMGAGCAGTCCAATGCGGAYGCCGTGGCGGTGTTCGAGACGGCTCCCGACAAGGACGACGTCCGCCACCGCACGCTGGTGATGTTTGGCAGGAAAGACGGGAARTTYGTCCCGGACTTTTCAAGYGRCAAGCTCATCGCCTGCTCGAAATGCAGCCAGTTCCATGATGACCAGTTCTACCCTGCGCATGTGAAGGTGTCGCCTGGGCACGYCCACATCGATCAGTTCGACTCGGGCGAGGCGCCTTCGCAGACGATGCTTGATTTCGTGCGGAAGAACGATGGCTGGCATGTGACGASCGCAACCCGGGAGACCTTCGCGGCTGGCGAAGGCGAGGGGRAGAACGAAAAGTTGTCGCTTCCGCCCTCAGGTCTTGCCAAAGACYTMGACGCAAAGTGGAGTGTGCCKGTATTCCTCAACACCATCGTCATCAACCACAAGAAGGGCGACAAGTTCTCCTTCCTGCACGGGGATGCCACGGTCGACGCGATGTGGAAAAGCCAGGCGGGTGATTGCAACARGCAAGACTGCACCRTYCTCGTCCAGCAACAAGACGGCTGTATCTCCCTCGTGCGAGACRCGTCGGGACGCCCGTTCGGTGCAGGAACGCCGGACCCCRAAGATGAAAAGGCCGCTTCGACCAAAGCGATGACCGCATGCAATGCAGCGGGAGGACAGGCGTGCAAGGAAGTSCGCACGGACTGTTCCACAGGAATTCGCTGAACTACCYTTGATGGCCGACAGGCCCCTGACATGGAGAGAATATGGACGTTGTTTCGGACAAGAAGGTAAACCGCCTGGTTACGACCTACGACACCACGCGAATCTACGAACTCGAAGACAAGACCTGGGTGTCGGCGCAGGATGGAACCGTGTCCTGGCGCAACAACAACCCCGGCAACCTGAAGCTGGAATTTGCCGGAAGTGAAAAAAATTCCCACGCCGTCCGAACCAAAGACGAAGCGCTGGAGACGGCMAAACAYACCTACAAGGGCGTGGTCGACCTCGACCAGCATGGCAACATCGTTTTCGAGAATTATGAAACCGGTCGCGCRGCCCAGCTGCAGCACATCCAAAAGCGTCATGGCGAACATACTGTCGACGAGCTTATCCGGGACTATTCGAAACCCGATTACAGTGGCCCGGTGCACTACGAGGCACAGGCCAACGACATCTACAAGGTCGCAGCTGCAGAAGGCCAGGACCTGCACGGCAAGAAGGTCAAGGACATGACAGCGGCCGAAACGAGTGCCCTGCTCGACGGCATCGCCCACTTTGAGTCATGGAAAGCCGGGACCG
>NZ_JBFUJE010000307.1:0-4727 GCF_056401535.1 Luteibacter sp. P4_E6
GCCATGTCCCGGGTTATCGAGGCAGCGGGGCGACCACCTTCGGCGATCACCGATGCTTCAGCGTCCCCGAGCCCACGACGCGCGCGATCGTCCACCATGTCCTGGGCGGCGAGATCGCTCCTCCAGTTTCGCAGCGCGTCGCGCACGCGATCGCGCGTCGCCAGATCCGCCAGTTGCACGTCGCCGACCACCGTCGCTCGCTCACTGGCGATCATATGCGCCCTGAGATTGGCGCGCGCCAGCCGCCAGTCTGCAGACGCTTTGGATGCCGCAGCCACGGCTCGCTGCTCGACGCCAACCGCGAGCTGTGCCTTCGATAAGGCGTTCACGTCGTCCAATAGCGACGCCGTCGGCGCCGCGTGCGGAAGGCACAGGAAGACCACCGTCGCGGCGCACAGTCCGGTCGCCCATAGGCCCGAAAACACGTAGCGGAAATCGACCCTGAGCCATCGCAACAAGACACTGCTGCCCGCGATGGCCCCGAACACCGGCAGGACAACCTTGCGAGTCTCCGCAGTGGCTTCGCTGCTATAGCTGGCGGCCCATATCAGCGCCATCGATCCGATGACGAGGACGGCAAAGACAGCCATGAACCAACGCAGCGGCATGGCAGCGCCCGGTGGGCGCGCTGATGGCGCGGCGACCTGCACCGCTTCCATCTTCAGCCACGCCGGACGGACAGCCTGTTCGTCTATATGCCGCCGTGCAAGCGCGTCGGGATCGATACCCCGGTCGATGAGTTCCGCACGCAATGCCGCCTCGGCCCAGTCGACTCGCTCGTCGCGAATCCACATGCGCTCGAGCACTGCCGTGTCCGTTGCGGCAAAACGCGCCCGCGCCTCTGCCTGACGTTCCTTATAGTCCATGTGGCCCCCCGACCCTGTTCCATCCGGCACCCTCTCCGCCGTGCGGGGATTGTGTACCGACGCGCGGCGAAAATGAAGAAGGCGCCCCCGTCGCCGGGAGCGCCCTCCTTCTACTCACGCGTGGATCAGTTGGTCCAGGTCGCCTTCAGCGAAACGCCCGAGAACGCGGCGTAGCCGTTGAGCATCACGTAGTACGTGCCGGTCGAGGGCGTCGTGAACGAGCAGGTCTCCGAGTTGCCGGTCACATACGGACGGCAGTCGTAGCTCGACGTCGTCGGCGCGGAACCGAACTTCACGTAGAGGTCCGCATCGCCCGAACCACCCGAGATGACGATCTTCAGGTTCTTCGCACCCGACGGGATCGCCACGGTGTAGTTGAGCTTGGCGTTCTTCGCGGCCGACAGGCCGGTCACCGCCACGCCGTTCTGCAGCGTGTTGCCACCACCGCCACCGGACGAGGTCACCGTTACCGAGGAACTCTTGGCGTTGGTGGCGCCTGCGTTATCGGTCACCGTCTCGCTGACGGTGTACGTGCCCGCCGCCGTGTACGTGTGGCTCGGACTCGTCGCCGTCGAGGTCGAGCCGTCACCGAAGTTCCACGCATGCGACGCGATGCTGCCGTCGCTGTCCGTGGAGCTATCGGTGAAGGTCGCGGTGAGGCCGCTGGTCACGACACTGAAGTTCGCTACCGGCGGAACGTTCGTGCCGCCACCGCCACCGGTGACCCAGTTGGCCTGGGCGTAGGTGTTGAGCTTGCCGATGTCGAAGCTGCCGAAGCCCGTGGCCTCGTCGAAGCCCGTGGCGGCGGTGTAGCCGTGGTTCTGGTAACCGTTGTTGCCCGACGTCACGTCATGCAGCAACGAGGTCTGGGTCGGGAAAGCACCGTAGAACTTCGATGCAGGGAAGCCGATGGCGTTGTTGGCAGCCGATTYGATACGCGCGAAAGCACCGACAAACAGCGGCGATGCCAGGCTGGTACCACCCACCTGCTCCGTCTGTCCGTCGATGATGATCAGGGCGCCCGACGCCGAGGCCGCGTCGAACGAAAGGTCTGGCCCCACGCGCTTGGTCGAGCTCGATACGACGGACTGCCAGGAAGGTGCCGCCTCATAGAGGCTGGTACCACCACCGGTCGCCCAGAGGCGCTGGTTGTTGTCGCCCTGGCTCGGCGCGATGGCCGAAAGGCCTTCGTTCCAGACGGTTTCGCCCGACCACGTCGTACCGCTGGTGGAAAGCTGCGTGCCGCCGACCTGGATGACGTACGGGGAGCTCGCCGGCTCGCTGACCGAATAGTGCGTCAGGTCGATCTTCACCGTACCGGCCGAGTTCGCCACGTAGCCAGGCGAACCGGAGGTCGGGTCGGTAGACCACTGGTAGACACCCGCATCGCCCGAAGCGATCGAGAAGGTCTGGCCCTGGGCCACGGCCTGCTGGAAGATCGCATCGTCCGCTGCCTGGGTGCCGGACTCTTCGGCGGCCGTCTCGTCTTCACCGAGCGACACGTTGATCAGCTTGGCGATATTGTCGGTGACGGCCTTGTTGTAAGTCGCGGTGATGCCCGCGTCGGTGATGCCGCTGGAGTTYGAGTCGCCGTTGGGCGAGGTGTAGAAGATCAGCTGTTTCACGCCGCCGGAGATACCGACGATATCCTGGCTGTCGAGCGACCACTCACCGTTGGAGTCATCGTCGTTGGCGAAGGTACCGCTGCCGACCTTGGTGATCGTCGCGTTGACCGTGGCCAGACCCGCGCCCGACGTGAAGGTATTCAGATCGGTCACCGTCTGGGTAATCGAACCCCAGGTAATGATGCCCACCGCGGTCTTCGTCGCGGCCGGTACGCCACTGGCGCCGTAGATCGCTGCGAAGTCCTGCGGATGATGCGCACCCACGGCGGCGGCCGCCTGCGTGCTCGATGCCGGACCAGGTACGGTCACGTTCTCCGGGTGATAGACATGGTGCAACGTGTGCTTGACCGACACGTTCTGCAGACCGAGTACAGCGTCGACCGACTCACCGAGCGCAGCAGGGACAAGCGCAGGCGTGTCATTGGCAAAGAATTCGCGGCCGTTCGAGGTGAAGCGCTTGATCGACGTATGGAAGCCCGTCGTCGCGGCACCGGCATTGCCGTCGGCGGAGATCAACAGATTGTTGGGTGYGACGTCGATGTTGGTGAAACCAGCCTGCTGCAGGTGCGCGACAACCGCGTCGACTTGCGCCTGCGTCGGGCCGAACTGCGCCTTGAACTGCGCGGGCGAGAGGAACTTACCGTATTGCGCGCTACCGGGCGTGGTCACGCCGGCGAGGAAGGTCTGCAACTGGTCGGGATTGCGCAGCTTGAGGCTGACCACGACGTGCAGCGGATGATCGGCTGCCACCGCGGTGACGGCCGCACCGTCGATGTGCGGGGAACCGGTCATGTTCAACGCATAGCCACTGGCCACCGGCGTGGCGGCCGTTGAACTTGCGGCGAGCGTCTGCGTAGCGGCGACGGGGAGCATCGCGGCCCTGGTATGCGTGGAAACCCATGCATCTTCGGCGTGCGCGGAAAGCGAGGTCATCGCCAGCGCAATGGCCAATGTCAGTGCAGTTTTGCGTGTGACCCCTGAAGCAAAAGCATCGATCTTCATGAATGATCCTTCGTTAGCCCGTATTTGCCTCCGCTACGGCGGAAGCCCTGACACGCTGGCGATCTGGCTAAGCGGCATGTTCCCCGCCGGTCATTCGTCTCCCTGCCCGGTGTTGCGTGAAGCGCAGGAAATCACGAACTCCCCACCATCCCGCTTCTTGCTCCCCTGTTTCCCCTTCAGCCATGCGACGCGAAGCTTTCGCGGGGCTTTCCACGAACGGGTTCATTCACCGGTGGATGGGTTGCCGTGACGGGGACCGCAAAAACAGGCGTCGGTTTTTTTTCACCACGGAGCCTTTGCGACAAGCGAGGCGATCAGTCGATGCTTACGCATCCGCATCTTCTTGCGTTTTTGCCGTTAGAGCGCGATGTACTGCATCACTCAAACTCACGGCGGGCACCCAGGACTGAGGGCCGCCGCCAGCCACGTCGCCACGACCGCCCGCCCCTCGACGACATCCATGTACTGGATAGGAGCGCCACGGCCGTCGAGCCCGGGCAGCGGCGTACGCAGCCATCGGCCCAGCCAGCCGAGCGGGTCCGCGACGATGCCCCGTTCGACAGACGGTTGCCGGCAAGCCATGACCACGCTGCCGGCAAGCGACGCCATGGCCAACGGCGCCTCGGATTCCTGTGGGCTGAGCCGCTCTTCGTCGGCCATCCGTCGCCGCAGATTGGCCCGGTTGAGGCCGAGGTAGAGCGCCAGGTTGTGATCGGGAATGCGGAGGTCACTTGCCAGCTGCCCGACAAGAGCAGGTGGCAAGCCGCGACGGATTCTGTCGATGCGCTCCTCCGTCGTGGCCTGGATCACGGCCACGTAAGCCGCGTACTTAACAGTGATATCGGATGAAACAGCCATGTCGTCTTGCTCCGTGGGAAGGTCTGACGCGCAAGGTGACAGGAATGCGACGCGCGGACTTGAGAATTTCGACCGATCTGTCCCGTCTGCCGAAAATGCATCACCGAATACGTGTAGGCACGGGCCGACAGACGAACGTCAGGAATAGCCCTAACGTATCCCTCGTCCCATCCCAATGGCCCTCCCCCGGATCATTGGCTTTCCGCGGCGCTTCGGCGCCGCTTTTTTTTGGCACATCCGCGTGATCGTGTAAGGATGGAAGCGGGAACCGCCGCATTCGGGGATGAGGCATGGTCAAGCACCGGGCAAGTCGCTACGCCACGTATGCCGCGCTGGTGGCGGCATTACCGCTCGCGCATCTGCTCATTCCCCCAGC
>NZ_JBFUJE010000308.1:0-4722 GCF_056401535.1 Luteibacter sp. P4_E6
GGTATGACGACAACTATGTCGCCAGCGGCCAGGTCGTGCCGGTGAAGGGCAAGACCACCGTCGATACGCCCAAGCGCATGCTCGCGAGCGAGATCAGCTATACCTACGGTCCGTGGTCGGCCAGCCTGCAGGGCAAATACACCGGTAAGCGCTACTACACCTATACCAACGACCAGAGCGTGGCCGGTGCCACCGCCTTCGACTTCGGTGCGAGCTATAACTTTGGCCCCATCGCCAGCCTCAAGGCGCTCACCCTGGCCCTGAACATCACCAATCTTACCGACCACCGTTACGCGACCAACCTGACCGCCTTCGCGGCGACGGACCCGAACGGCCGCGCGCTCGCGTTCCACGCCAGCGCGCCGCGGCAGAGCTTCGTCACCCTCACGGCGGATTTCTGATGAAGGTTCTTGGCCGCTCTTCATATGCGCGCTCCTCGTATGTCTTATCCTCGTGCGCTCTCGCCCTGGCGCTAGGAGCGCTCTCGATGCCCTCGCATGCCGCAACCGCACCGGCGAAGCCCCTTGCCGCGAAGGTCCTCGTTATCGGGCACCGCGGCGCGAGCGCGCTTCGGCCGGAGCACACGCTCGCCTCCTACGCCGTCGCCGTCGAAGACGGCGCCGACTTCGTCGAGCCCGACCTGGTGTCGACCAAGGATGGGGTGCTGGTCATCCGCCACGAAAACGACATCGGCGGCACGACCGATGTCGCCGCTCATCCGGAATTCGCCGGCCGTCGCACGACGAAGACGGTCGACGGCGTGCAGCTCACCGGCTGGTTCACCGAGGACTTCACGCTCGCGGAGTTGAAGACGCTTCGCGCCCGCGAACGTCTCGCCGATATCCGTAAGGCCAATACCGCGTTCGACGGCCAGTTCAGCGTGCCGACCTTCGACGAGATGATCGAGTTCGTCGCGGCCGAGTCGTCGGCGCGCGGGCGCGTCATCGGGATCATTCCCGAGATCAAGCACTCCACATATTTCCGCGGCGTTGGCCTGCCGATGGAAGACCGGGTGCTGGCCACCCTCGCATCCCACGCTTACACGCGTTCCGCGCCGGTCGAGATCCAGTCCTTCGAGATCGGCAACCTCAAGTACCTGCACGGTAAGCTAGGCAAGGCGCACCCGAATATCCGCCTCCTCCAGCTGATGGACGCCGCGGCGGAGCATCCCGCCGACGATGCAGGCACGACGTACGGTCAGATGATGACGCCGGCTGGCCTCAAGGCGGTCGCCGTCTATGCCGACGCCATCGGCCCATCGACACGCAGCATCATCCCGTTGGGTAAAGACGGTCGGCTGGCCCCGGTGGCACCGTTGGTCCATGACGCGCATGCCGTGGGCCTTGAGGTCCACCCGTACACGTTCCGGCCTGAGAACCACTTCCTCGCTGCGGATTTTCGCAATGATGCGGGGGACGCTGCCCGGAACGAGGCGGGGTCGGTAGCGGAGATTCGCGCCTACCTGGCGACGGGGATCGATGCGTTCTTCACCGATGACCCGGCGTTGGGGCGTAGGGCGCTGGATCAGCGCTGAGGCGGCTGGTTTCGCCGATGAATCGGCTCCCACATGGGGCTGCGGCATCCCACCGCGGCCTGCCGCAGGTATGATCCCCGGTCAGCCAGTCCAAGGGATCCCCCGATGTCGTTAGCCAAGTTCCTCCGCCACAAGTCCGTCGAGCAGTTGCAGGCCGAGGTTGGTCAGCGCAAGGACTTCCGGCGGGTGCTGGGTCTGTGGCAGCTCACGGCCATCGGCATCGGCGGCATCATCGGCGTGGGCATTTTCGTGCTCGCTGGCCAGCAGGCGGCGCTCAATGCCGGCCCGGCGGTCGCCCTCAGTTTCATCATCGCGGGTCTGGGCAGTGCCTGCGCCGCGCTGTGCTACGCCGAGTTCGCCGGCCTGATCCCGGTCACCGGCAGTGCCTACACCTACGGTTACGCCGTACTCGGCGAAGGCGCCGCCTGGATCATCGGTTGGGATCTGCTCCTCGAATACGCGCTGGTGGTCGCCGTCGTCGCCATCGGCTGGTCCGGCTACGTGCAGGTGCTGCTGTCGTCGGCGGGTGTGCACCTGCCCGAGTGGGCGCAGAAAAGCATGAGCGCCGACACCATGGCGTACTACTGGCAGCACGCCGTCGGGCCGCTCGGCGTGAGCTTCGCCCATCCGGTCGCCGCCCCCACGGATGGACACCGCTTCAACATCATAGCCGCCGCCATCTCGGTATTCGTCGCCATTCTACTTTCGGTGAAAACGGAGTGGGGCGCGCGCCTCAACACGGTGATCGTCGGCATCAAAGTGATCGGCGTGGCGCTGGTGATCGGTGTCGGCGCGTTCTACATCAATACGGCGAACTGGCACCCGTTCATTCCCGAGCGCGTGTTCGACGATAAGGGCATGGGCCACTTCGGCTGGCAGGGCGTGCTGACTGGCGCGAGCGTCGTGTTCTTCGCCGTGTTCGGCTATGACACGCTGACCACCGCGGCCGAGGAAGCCAAGGATCCGCAGCGCGATCTTCCGCGTGCGGTGCTGCTGTCGCTGGCTGTGGCGATGGTTCTCTATATCGCGGTATCCCTGGTGCTCACGGGCATCGTGCCCTATGGCACGCTCAATGGTGAAGCATCGGTGTCCGATGCCTTCAATGCCATCGGCCTGCCGTGGCTGAGCAACGTGATCGCCGTGGCGGCGGTTATCGGCGTCATCAGCGTGTTGTTCGCTTTCATGTTGGGTGCGGCGCGCATCTGGTTCGCGCTGTCGCGCGATGGCTTGCTGCCGGCATGGTTCGCCCGTGTCCACCCGCGATTCGGCACGCCCGCTCGCCCGACGATGATTCTCGGCATCTTTACCGCCGCGGTCGCCGGCCTGCTGCCCATCGGTGAAGTGGCCGAACTGGTCAATATCGGCACGCTCAGCGCTTTCATCCTGATTTGCGCCTCGGTGCTCGTGCTGCGCGTGCGCAAGCCCGACCTGGAGCGGAAGTTCAAGACGCCGGCGGTGTGGTTTGTCGCCCCGCTGGGCATCCTGTTCTCGCTGGCGCTGATCTGGGGCCTGCCGTGGATCACCTTCGAGCGCTTTGCAATATGGATGGCGATCGGTTTGATCGTTTACTTCACCTATGGCGTGAAGCACAGCAAGCTCAATCGCGACTGAGATGCCCTCCGGTCATTCGACCATGTAATGCGGTGTGTCCGGCGGGTCCGGACGCACCGGCACGGTCCACTCGTTGGCCATATAGGAACGCATGCGCCGTTCGTTCGCCGCCGAGTAGCGGTAGCAATTGGCGCGCAGCAGGCTGGTGGTTGACTTGAGGTTCGTTTCGCACGGCCAGCCTGACGACCAGCGTACTTCGGCGTCTTCGTGGCTGGCAGTCAGCGTGTGGCCGTACTCATGGGCAACGATGGTGTAACGGCCCTTGAGTGAAGCCATGGCGTGGTCGCCGCCAAGCCACGCAAGTCCGGATACGCCCGGCGCAACCTGGTTGCCCGTCAGCAGCATGAACTTGTATTCGAACTCGCCGCGAACGTGGGGAAGCTTTTCGCGACGTGCATAGCTGTCCACGGCCGTCGTCCAGTCCTTGAGCGATGAAGCCTGTCCATAAGCGATATCGGTCAGTCCGTCGACTTGCTGGCTGTAGATTGCCCACAAGCGCCTGGTCGGCAGGATTCTCTTCATGTCGGCGATCCACCAGGCGACATACTTCGCGTGGATGTGTTCCCGTGTCATGTCGAGGGTGTCGTCGTGAAGGAAAAGCCAGAAGACCAGGACGGGCGAAGATGCTGCCCGAGGCCGACTTGCAGCCGTGGTGCCGTTTCGTGCATCTCGTGGCACCGCCCGTCGTTGTCTTGATGCGCGGTGCGCTGCAGATTCATCGTTGCCACGAGGCGCATCGGGGCGGCCCTGATGGCTGCCTTCCGCGTCGCGGTCGAAAGTCGTGACTTCCATGTCGCCGGAACGAGGCACGCTGATATCCAAGTGACCGCCGGAACGGGTTAGCACGGCTTGCTCGCCCTGCCATGTCACCCGATACATGGCCCCCGGCACGTCCCCTGACACGTCGGGGAAGTGAAGTTCAACATCGAGTAGCGACTCGATGACAAGGGCGCCGCCGCCTTTGCCGTCGGAAAGCACGATGGTCTGGGGTAGTTCGCGAGCGATCGCCTCGTCGAAACGGTCAACGGCGTTGGTCGAACGAGCATGGGACGTGCTGGCAAGGAGGGGGCCGAGCGCAGAAAAGACCAGTGCGTGAAGAGCGGGGCGCAGCGGTGGTGGGCGGCGGGGCGCAGCCATGGAAGTCCTTTTCGTGGGGCGGTGCGGACGATAACGTGGTCGAGCTCGTTCATGGTGGCTCGCGGCCCACCCACGGCAGACCCCTACGGCAATGGGGGGCATTCGGGAAAGTGGTCTCGATGAGGACGCTGCCTTACCGTCGGCCCATTGAATCGAGCGTGGTAACGACCTACCTTCGAAAGGTCACGGCCCGAAGGAAAGGCAGCATGTCAGATCTCTCCGCGTTCCCGATCACCTCGCGCTGGCCCGCCGCGCATCCTGATCGCATCCAGCTGTATTCGCTACCGACCCCCAACGGGGTAAAGACCTCGATCCTGCTCGAGGAGCTCGGGTTGCCGTACGAGGTACACCTCGTCGACATCATGAAGAACGAGAACAAGACGCCGGAGTTCGAGTCGCTCAATCCGAACGGCAAGATTCCGGCGATGATCGATCCGAAC
>NZ_JBFUJE010000309.1:0-4720 GCF_056401535.1 Luteibacter sp. P4_E6
CCCACAGAGAGCTCCGCAGACATGTGGGAGCCGCTTCAGCGGCGATGCTTCAATGCCCGTGTAGGAGCCGATTCATCGGCGATCCTACAGCGCGCTGCGCAACCACTCGGCCACAGCCCCCGGATGCTCCAGGTGCAAATGATGCCCCCCGTCCATCCGCGTGACAGTGATGTCATCCACGCAATCGATCCGTACCTGCAACGCCTCCGGTTCCAGATACGGCGGATGCGGTCGCGCCAGTAACAGCGACGTCGGCGCCGCAAGGCCGAGCAACAGCGACATCACCTGCGTCTCGGCGAGGCGGATGGCCGTCGGCTTCGACAGGCGCGGATCGCTGCGCCAGCTGTAGCCACCCTCTACTTCCCGTAATCCGCGTTCGACGATATGCCGGGCCAGCGAGCTGTCCAGCCCACTGGCCAGCGCCCGCGCCCGAGCTGCATCGTCGATAGACGGGAATACGCGCAGCGGGCGGCTGCCCTCGTCCTTGATGGCCAATGCGTCGCGAAAGCGATCGAGCGTGCGGGATCCGTCGTCACCGAGAGGGCCAAGGCCTTCGATCAGCGCCAGGGCGCGAATGCGCTCCGGCGCGGCGATCGCGACCATGGTCGCCACGCCCGCACCGAGCGAGTGGCCGAGCAGATGAAACCGGGGCAGGGCGAGCGAATCGACCGCTGCCAGCACCGCCCGGGTGTAGTCGACGTGCTGATAAATCGTGCCTTCCGGCAGATGGTCGGAATGACCGTGGCCTGGTAGGTCCAGGGTGATGACATGGAAGCGCTCAGCCAACAACGGCGCCAGCAGGGCAAAGCTCGCGGCGTTATCAAGCCACCCATGCAGAAGCACGAGCGGGGGCGCATCCGGCTCACCCCAGGTCAGCCCGGACAGCTCCAGTCCGGGGATGGAAATGCGCAACTCACGCATCGTCGCGGACCTGTCGGGCGCGTTCTCGGCTGGCGGCAAGCCGGCGTGCCGCCTCGGCAGCGTCGTAGTCCGCAGCGAACTCGGGCCAGCCCTGCGCATGCCTCAGCACCAGGTCGGCGATCGTCCCGACATGGGCGGGCGTCGCATTGAGGCAGGGAATGTAGTTCAGGGTTTCGCCGCCGGCCTCTTTGAAGAAGTCGGCGTTCTGCATGGCGATTTCCTCGAGCGTCTCAAGGCAATCCACCGCGAAACCAGGGCTGATGACATCGATCCGCTTGATGCCATTGGCGCCAAAGACTTTGACCGTCTCATCCGTGTAGGGGTGCAGCCAGCGCTCACGACCCACGCGCGACTGGAAGCTGAGCGGTGCCTCGACTTCGGACAGTCCCAGGGCTTCGCGCAGCAGGCGCGCCGTGGCGTGACACTGGCAGAAATACGGATCACCGTTACGCACGTAGCGTTCGGGAATGCCGTGGAAGCTCATGAGTAATTTCTCGCCGCGACCGTGTCGATCCCAGTGCGCCCGCACGCTATCGGCCAGCGCGGCGATATAGCCCGGCTCCGCATGGTAGTCGTTGATCTGGCGCAGCTCCGGCGGCCAGCGGAGGCCTTTCACCGCATCCGCCACCGCGTCGAAGACACTCCCGGTCGAGGTGGCCGAGTACTGGGGGTAAAGCGGCAGCACGAGCAGTCGCCTGACGCCTTCGCGCTGCAACTGCGCAATGGTTTCCGCCACGGCGGGCTTGCCGTAGCGCATGGCGAGCRCCACGCGGATCGGGCCGGGCCGACGACGACCCAGTTCGGCCTGCAAGGCGGCGGCGAGCGCTTCGCTACCTACCCTTAGCGGCGAACCCTGCTCCGTCCAGATCCGCGCATAAGCGTGTGCCGACCGCTTCGGTCGCACGCGCAGGATCACGCCATGCAGGATGGCCAGCCAGAGCAGGCGCGGGTATTCGATGACACGCGGGTCACCGAGGAACTGCGCCAGATAGGGCCGTACAGCAGCGGCGGTAGGCGCTTCAGGTGTACCGAGATTAACCAGCAGCACACCGACCTGGGGCAGGTGGTCATGGGAATACCCGGCAAGGCCGGTATAGTTTGGCGTACCTGGCATCGGCGTCGGGCACTCGCGGGAATTCCCGCAGTCTGCCATAGCGCGGTGTAACGCCGAAGCCGTCATGTGTATGAAAGGAGCCACGCGATGACCCCACGTCTTTCCCGCCTGCTTGTTCTCGGCCTTCTTGCCTTGCTGCCCATCTCGGCAGTCCAGGCCGCCGACCCGCCGAAGGAGCAGGCAGAGAATGCGGTGCGCGTGCTCAAGGAAATCATGGACGATGCCCCGGACAAGCAGTTGCCGGCCGATCTCCTCAAGAACGCGAGGGCCATTGCCGTCCTCCCCGACATGGTCAAGGGCGGCTTCGTCTTCTCGGGGGCCAAGGGCGAAGGCCTGATCTCGATCAAGAGCCCCGATGGCACCTGGTCCAACCCCAACTTCATCTCCATGGCGGGTGCCGGGGTAGGCTTCCAGATCGGGATCCAGTCGGCCGACGTGATCCTGGTCTTCCGTACCGATCGGGGCGTGCAGGGCATCATCGACGGCAAGTTCACCCTGGGCGCCAACGCCTCCGCCGCCGCCGGCCCGGTGGGCCGCTCAGCCACGGCGGCCACCGATGGCCAGCTCAAGGCCGAGATCTACACCTATTCGCGCGCGCGCGGCCTGTTCGCCGGCGTGGCCCTCGATGGCACCCACTTCAGCATCGATGACGACACCAACAAGGAGGTCTACGGCCCGGGTATCACCCCCCGCCRCATCTTCGAGACAGGCGGTATCACCAACGCTCCAGCCTATGTCGTCAATTTCCGCGACACGCTGGAGGAGTACACTAACCGCTGAATCTGAACCATCCGGCGTCACGCAAGGGCGCCTGTCCGTCCCATCGGTGCCCTGGYGGGCGCCTGCGAGGTTTTCATGAGCATTACCCATATCGTCCTCTTGCTTCTCGTCGTCGTGCTGATCTTCGGCACGAAGAAGCTGCGCAACATCGGCTCGGACCTGGGCGGTGCCATGCGCGACTTCAAGAAGGGCATGGATGGCGACGAAGAGGCCAAGGCGGCCCGCGAGCGTGAAGACAAGCTGCGCGCGGATCCCCCGGTAACGGGTCAGGTCCCGCCGACCCACACCGAATCCACCGAGCCGCGCGACCGCGCTCCGTGATCCCGGCGGCGCCATGATCGAGATCAGCTTCGGTAAATTGCTGCTGCTCGCGGTAGTGGCGCTCATCGTCCTCGGCCCCGAGAAGCTTCCGCACGCCGCGCGTACCGCGGGCTTGCTCCTGCGGCGCATGCGCAACGGCTGGGATAACGTCAAGGCCGAGGTCGAACGCGAAATCCAGGCTGAGGAAATCAAGCGCACGCTGCGCGAGACGGCCGAAAGCGCCCGTTCCGCGCATGACAGCATGCGCGACGAGATCCGCGGCGCCGGCAAGGACATCCGCGACACCGGTGACCGCGTCCGCGACACCTTTACCGAAACGCAGACAGCGCGTATCGAAGGCCGCGAGGCCGACCCGGCGCGCGACATGCTGCCACTGGCCCATGGTGTGACGACGCCACCTGCGCCGCCTACGGATGAACCGCATGACCGCAGCTGACCCCGGTCCGTCCGCCGACGACGCGATCGAAGAGGGCCTGTTTTCCCACCTGATCGAACTGCGCTCCCGACTCCTTCGCGCCGTCGTCGTCCTGCTGCTGGTGCTGCTGGCCCTCGTGCCGGTGGCCAACCATCTCTACGCCGAACTGGCCAGGCCGCTGGTCGAGCGCATGCCCCAGGGTGCGCACCTGATCGCGACCGAAGTGGCCAGCCCGTTCGTGACGCCGTTGAAGCTCGCCTTCTTCGTGGCGCTGTTCATCAGCATGCCGATGATCCTGTACCAGCTGTGGGCCTTCGTCAGTCCGGGCCTGTACAAGCATGAGAAGCGTCTGGCGCGGCCGCTGCTGGTAGCCTCGCTGGTGCTGTTCTACACGGGCTGCGCGTTCGCGTATTTCGTGGTGATGCCAGCGGCCTTCAAGTTCCTCAACGCCGTCACCCCCGAAGGCGTGGAGATGATGACGGACATCACGCATTACCTCGATTTCGTGATGCTGATGTTCTTCGCCTTCGGACTGTGCTTCGAAGTGCCGGTGGCCGTGGTGATCCTGGCGGCGATCGGCGTCGTCGACGCGCAGAAACTCAGCAAGGGCCGGGGCTACGCCATCGTCGGCGCCTTCGCCATCTCCGCCTTCATCACCCCACCGGATTTGTTGTCCATGGTGATGCTGGCCGTGCCTATGTGCCTGCTGTACGAAGTGGGCCTGCTGTCGGTGCGCTTCCTGCTGAAACCACCCGAAGGGGATTAACTCACGGGCGTGTCCATCGGCTGGCTGGCGGCAAAGGGCAAGAACTCGCAAGGGGCTGCTCCCGCTCAAATACTCCTTCAGGGTGCGGCTGATGGCCGCGCCCTGGGCTGGTCATCGGCTAATGCCGATGTCGATCCGTAGCGACTCCACCACCGGACCCGTCTGAATCCAGACTCTCTGCAGGACTAATCGCCCCGTCCAAAGCTTCCCCGCAGGAAGGTCGGGGTTGTCCGAGGCAAGGTACTCAATGCATAGAGCACTTTCGCCTGAGTTGTCAGCTACGCCACCTGGGGCATAAGCGGAATGGTTTATCCCGAAGGCCGCTTCGCCTGCCCAGGTCAAAGTTCCCCTGAGCTTGAGGGAGTACTTGCGTCCCTTGTCGTCGACCACCGTCGTCCTGAGC
>NZ_JBFUJE010000310.1:0-4718 GCF_056401535.1 Luteibacter sp. P4_E6
TCCTATTGCCGTATGCGCAGGTTGTCATGGCGATCGCGGCGCCGGCTCTGAAGCCGCGGGCGCACCGCGGCTGGCCGGGATGAATCGAGACTACCTCGCGCACGCCTTGTCGATGTTCAAGGAAGGGACTCGCACCAGCGTCGTCATGCAACCGGTGGCAAAAAGCCTGTCGGACGGCGATATGCGCGCGCTCGCAGCGTACTTTTCAGAACAGCGCCCGCCGCTTGCGAAGGCACTTGGGACCCCTCCAGCGGATATAATTTCTGCCGGCAAGCGCCTCGCCGAAAGCGGGGGCGAGAATGGCGTTCCTTCTTGTTTCAGCTGCCACGGCACTTCCGGGCAAGGTAACGGACCACGCTTCCCTGCTATCGCTGGCCAGCCAAAGGCATTCTCCATCGCACGGATTCGCGAATTCCAGGCAAGGGCCAGAGCTGCGCCGCCGACGCCGGGATCGATGACCGAAGTCGCGTCCAGAATGAACGATGCGCAGATCGAAGCGTCGGCGTCTTACTTTTCCGTGACTGAGCCTTGACCGTTGTCCGATCCCGGGGCCTAAGCGCGTCAGCTTCCGATCCTCCCCAATCACGCCGACGGTGAAGGAGACACTGTTACTTGGTAGCCACAAGAGTTCAAGAAGCGTGGTGGAGTCAGTGGTTTCACTTGCTGTCCGGTCGTGACTTATCGAACGCTGACCACAAGACCTGCCTTGTCCTCCTCGCTGTGTTCCATGTCTGCACTGCGTTTCATCCGGCGCATCGCGATCGCAATTTATTGGGTACAAACGACTAGACACATGGCGCGACATCCCATGTGCTCTATGTAGCGCAGCCGTACGACTCGAAACCATTCGCCTCCGCACAGCTAATCCGGCAGACCGACGCCGTCTACATTGGCTTCAGCATCGACGCCATCGTAGCAAGCACCGCACCAGCACCTGCTAGGTAAGCGATGCCTTCGGTGCGCGACTCTCGAAACAGCGCCGACAGGCCGCACCACCATTGATGGAAGTTGACGGTGTCATTGCGGCTGGCCGACGAACGCTACGTGCCATTCACGGACTGCGGTCTGATGTCGAAACGAATTCGTCAGATGCTAGGGACAAGTATCCCTCTCAACGCGGAGTGAGCATGCCCGGCGGCTAAACTCGTCACTCTCGCAGAAACCTATTTACAGCATCGAAGAACTCGCTGGGTTGCTCGACCCACGGGAAGTGGCCCGCTTGGTCTATAGCGACGAGTCGCGACCCTTGGACGCTTCCATGGATCAATTCGGACTCAGCAAACGGGCAAACCGGATCCTGCCGCCCAACAACAATCAACGTCCTGGCGGTGATTTTGCTCAGATCCGACAACGGCGGAGATCGTTCGACGGGGGGTGATTCTTCAAAGGCCTGGTGAACCGACGCGGACATTGTGTTGGTCAATTGGCCGACAATAGTCTTCGCATTTTTACGCGGATCGTATACGAAGAACCCCACTCGTTGCAGGAAATATTTGGTGTACTCCTTGTCGTCTGTTGGTTCGGGGTCGTCGATGTGCGCAATCAACCAGTTGAAATCGGGAGATGCCTTGCGGCGGATCGCCTCGGCTTTCGCAATATCATCGCGTGGCGCTGAATAACCGAGCAGCTGAGTACCGACCAGCACGAGTTTTTCGACGCGGTATGGATACTTCTCCGCATACAGGATGGATATTGCTCCGCCGTTTGAATGGCCGAGCAGCTTCATCGTTGAAAGTCCCCAATAGCGGCGAAGTTGCTCGAGATCACCCACGAGTTCATCATTTGTCAGATGGTCGTTCGGCGAAACCGGGGTCGAACCGCCTGTGCCTCGTGGATCGTAAGTAACAACGGTGAAATGCTTCTGAAGCGGCTCGAGGCCGTGAGCTAGGTACGCCGTGCCTATTCCCCAGCCTGGTGCTTGGACGACCAGAAGGGGGCCGCGGCCCGCGACCTCATAATGGATAACGATGCCGCCTACATTGGCATTGTGTTCGCCCACTGCGAGCTGCGAACTTGGTGCCGCCGCCGCTGACACGCCGGTGAGGTAAAGCAGTATTCCAAGCTTGATGAACGACTTTGTCATTACGGCCTCGTGTTCGTGCTAGATAGTCTGCGCTAGCCACGTGAAATGGCCTTCTCGTTACTTTTTATCGCACTTCAATGCCACGGCGTGCCGTTAGACGTCCATGATCCATCCGGTTTCCCGCGAGAATCGGAGTATTCGACCCGCGTTATCCGTTCGTTCGAGGTGCTATCGGTTGCGCTGCGGCCGCTAGTTTGAACCCCAATCGAAGTCGCTAGAGCGAACAGTGCAACGATGCATGGGATCTCACGGATTTGGCAGTAGGGCGATCGGAATATGAACTTAATATAACGACCGATATCCTACATGGCAACGTATCTGTGCCGCGTACAGGTGCATAGAAGCGGAAAGATCGTTTCCAAAAAGAAAAGAAGCACTTCTTTGCAACGCTTCCGCGACGACTTGGTACTCACTTATATTTTTTTGGAGAGGCCGCAACGGTTTTGCGATCGATTAAAGGTGCTCGTCGGCGAACCTCGCGTCCCAACCTCACGCAAGAACAGCGTGGATTTGGATCACTCGAATCGCCGTGTTTTGCCGCGCGGTTTAACCCGGCACCCGCTTGCGTCCAGGCTCGAGCAAGTGTGTAGCCGTCATCGACGCGATTTCCCTTGGGCCAGGAAACACCGGGACGCCAAAAACTCGCCGAATGCTGCTCAAGGGTTAGAAGGATATTTGCGCGAGGATGAGAGCTATACCTGTTTTTTGCTCCACTCAGCCATCAGCTCGCGAAACCATTGTCGGTGACCGATTAAATCGGTCGTTGAGACCCAGTTTGAGAATAAGTCACGCAATTCAAGACTAATTTAGCCCCATCGACCTCAGGCACTTGCTCCGCGACTGTCAGAGCACGACACCTTTAACTGCACAATCGTCAGGACGCACCGTGATCTAGCGGACAACTTATGTAGTTTTCCGCTAGGCACCCGCGACGACGGCACGTTGGCCGCGTTGGCCACGATCACTGTAGTGACGCTGCGTGGTGCCTAGGCCATCGGGCGCGAGTATTACGAGATTGGCGGCCTCGCCGACACAAGCGGATCTTGTTTGCATCACAGTCCGCAGGCGACCATCGCTCTATCCGGCTAAGGGGCGGTCCAGAGGCGTCATAACCATCCCTGGACCGCTAATCAACGACACATCATGGTCAGTCGAGGTGGCGTGAGCCATCCGAACCGGCCGGGACCATGGGGTGAAGCTCTGCGCTCGCGAAGGTGTAGCAAATTACGTCACCTTTTGTTGCGCACTGGATCCTCGCAAACGGCGACGCGCTTCATCAGTATCGCGCCAGTACCGTCGCGATGCCTTGGCCACCACCGATGCATTGGGTGGCTAGGGCATAGCGGCCCCCCGTGCGCCGAAGGATGGCAGCGGCCTTTCCGGTGATGCGGGCGCCCGTCGCGCCAAGCGGGTGACCGATTGCAATGGCGCCGCCATCGATGTTGACCCTGCTCGCGTCGATACCGAGCTCGCGGATGCAGGCGAGTGACTGGGATGCGAAGGCTTCGTTGAGTTCGATCACGTCAATCTGGTCCATGCGAAGGCCGGCACGCGCGAGCGCTTTCCGAGTCGCCGGCACCGGCCCGATGCCCATGTATTCGGGATCGACGCCAACAACCGCCACGGAGACGATGCGCGCCAGGATCGGGACGCCGTGCTTAAGCGCAAACTCTTCAGATGTCACGAGCGTCGCCGCCGCGCCATCGGTCAGTGGYGATGCGGTGCCTGCGGTGACCGTTCCGCCGAAAACGGGCTTGAGCGCCGCGAGGCCTTCGAGACTGGTCTGGCGGCGTAGGCAGCTATCCGCATCGATGGTTTGGCCGTCGACCAGGGTGAAGGGGACGATCTCGTCCTTAAGGCGGCCTTCCTGCTGTGCGGCTGCGGCCTTCTGCTGCGAATGCAGGGAAAAGACCTCCTGGTCCTCGCGGGAGATGCGGTAGCGAGCGGCCACGTTCTCTGCCGTTTCGCCCATGGTGACATAAGCGCGGATATCTATCTCGTGGCCGTCGCCGTGACTCTCCGCAAAACGGGGGTTCGGCGAGTAGTTCAGGCCGCCTTGCGGCACTTGCGTCATGCTCTCGACGCCAGCGGCGACGAATGCGTCGCCCGCGCCGATGGCGATCTGTCCTGCCGCAGTATGAGCGGCGTACATCGAAGAACCGCAGAAACGGTTGATGGTGRCACCGGCGACGGATATCGGTAGCCCAGCTAGCAGCGTGGCCACGCGGGCGAYGTTGTCGCCCTGGCTGCCTTCCGGATACGCGCAACCCATGAGTACGTCTTCGATAAGTGCCGGGTCGATGCCCGTTCGGTAAACCAAGCCTCGCAGGGCTGCCGCTGCCAGATCGTCAGGCCTGGAACCTGCCAGTGCACCTTTGCGGGCAAAAGCAAAAGGAGTACGAACATAGCCAGCAATGACGGGGGTACGCATGGGCTTCTCCGAAAAAAAGGTATTACCGCCATCATACTGGTCGCTTCGAGCTTTCGCAGCACAAGTGGCGACGGATCCATGCGCGGCTGCAGCGGATTATCCGGCGCCTGTGGGAACCTCGGCGGAGGTTGCGGATCCGGCGGGCGGTTGACGGTTCCATTACGCGCCAGGATGGCCATCGTCACGCGGGGCGCAATGATGAAA
>NZ_JBFUJE010000311.1:0-4703 GCF_056401535.1 Luteibacter sp. P4_E6
GCCCGGAGCTCGATGTCGCGCGCCGGGTCATCCGTACGCAATCGCTACGTGGTGGCTATGCGCAGGTGATGTACAAGTTTGACGGTGGCTATGGCTCGCTGATGCCGTATGCGAAGTGGCAGACGTATCGTGGTGCGGCGAAGTTCGATACCAATGCGCCGAGAATGCAGGCGGACGAACTGGAGGCGGGTGTCGAATGGCAACCTTCGAATGCGGTCGAGCTGGCGGTGGCCTGGGCGAATATGCGCCGCACGGATGTGAATTCGGCGCCTTATCGTCRTATTGATGGGCAGCTGTTGCGGGTGCAGTTGCAGGTGAATTACTGAGGTAGCCGGCTCTTTGTGGGAGCCGGCTCTTTGCGGGAGCCGGCTATGCCGGCGATGGGGGTTGCGGCGGACGGGTTATCGCCGCTGAAGCGGCTCCTACAGAGAGCCTGCAGCGAGCCTGCGAAGAACTTATTTTTTCTTCTTCGCCGTCGCAGCGAGGGACTTTTCGCGGACGGCCTTGAACTCGCTGCCGTCCTTCCATGCCGGCCAGACGTCGCTGTCGGCGAGTTTTTCGCCGAGGGCATAGAAGGCCTTGACGTTCTGGGTCACGCCGTCGAAGTTCCAGCGGATATCGTAGACATCGGTCGGCTGGTGGTAGTGGTTCTTGACGTAGTCGTTGGCGGCGGCTTCGCCCGCGGCTTTTCCACCGGCGACCATGTCGATGCCGCCATTGGCAGCGAGTGCGGGCACGCCTGCCTTGGCGAAGTTGAAGTGGTCGGAGCGGAAATAGTGGCCCTTCTCCGGTGAGGCGTCGCCGCTGACGACGCGGCCGTCGGCCTTGAGTACCTCGGCGAACATGTCTTCGAGATCGCCCTGGCCGAGGCCGACGACTTCCATGTCCTTGGTCGCGCCGGTGATCGGCAACGCGTCCATGTTGATGTCCGCGACGGTCTTGTTGAGCGGGAAGGGTGGGTGGGCGACGTAGTATTCCGAGCCGAGCAGGCCCGATTCTTCCATGGTCACTGCCGCGAAGATCACCGTGCGCTTCGGTTTGTCCTGGGCGAACTTGCCGGCAATTTCCAGCAGGGCGGCAATGCCGGTGCCGTTGTCGACCGCACCGTTGTAAATCTGATGGCCCTTCAGCGACGGATCGTGGCCAAGGTGATCCCAGTGGGCGGTGTAGACGATCGCTTCGTCGGGCTTGTCGCTGCCCTTGACCATGCCGATGACGTTGTTGCTCAGCGAATGCGTGATCGCGCTCTGCAGGTGGATGGAGGCCTTCGCCTCCAGCGGCACCGCCTTGAAGCCGCGCACGTCGGCTTGCTTCGCGAGGTCGTCGAAGTTCTTCCCGGATTTCGCAAAGAGGCGTTGTGCCGCTTCGTGCGTCAACCATCCGGCAACCGGCAGGCGAGGCGACGGGTCCTCGCTCTGGGGAAGGTCGAGGCGCGGCGTGGACCAGCTGCTTTGCACCACGTTCCAGCCGTAGGCGGCAGGCTCGGTCTGATGGACGATGAACGCGGCAGCGGCGCCCTGGCGGGCCGCCTCTTCGAACTTGTAGGTCCAGCGGCCGTAGTAGGTCATTTCGCGACCCTTGAACAGCTTGGGATCGTTCGCGTTCCAGCCCGGGTCGTTGACCAGGATGATGACCGTCTTGCCCTTCACGTCGACGCCATCGAAGTCGTTCCACTGGGCTTCCGGTGCGTTGACGCCATAGCCGACGAAAACGACATCCGAATCCTTGAGATCCACGTCGGCCTTGGCCTGGAGCGTGCCCGCGACCATCTCGCTGCCAAACGCGAACGCTTCCTGGTCGCCGCCTTCGGCGACATCGAGCTTCACGTTGGCCGGGTCGCTCAGCGCGGTCGAGACCGCGGGCACGGTCTGTACCCACTCGCCCTTGTTGCCCGGCTCCAGACCCATTCGCTTGAACTGTTCGATGATGTAGTTGGTCGTCAGGCGTTCGCCCAGGGTGCCGGGCTTGCGGCCGTCGTATTCGTCGGACGAGATGACCCGCAGGTGCGCGGCGAAGTCGTCCGGCGTGATCTCGGGACTAAAGGTGTGCTGCTCGTTGGCCACGGCCGGAAGCGGCGGGGGTGGCGAGGTGGCGGCCCTGGCAGGAGCGGGCGGAGGTGCCGCCGCCGTCTTGTCGTCGTCGTGGGACTGGCAGGCCGCCAGGGTCAGTGCGGTCAGGCAGGCGAGAGCGAGTCGACGCATCGGCGGAGAGTCCCCTTGGGCAGATAAGGTGGATCCCGAGTGTAGCGGCAAGGGCGGCCCTGTCGCCGCAGCGGCAAGGGAGTCATAATGGTCGGTTATCCCGTTCCCGGAAGACCTTCCCCCATGCGCATCGGCATCGACTTCGGAACCAGCTATTCGGCCGCAGCGGCTATCGTGGACGGACAGCTCGAACTGGTCCGTTTCGGCGACGCCCGTCAGTTCCGCACCGCGGTGTTTTTCCCCGAAATCGTGCCCAACGTGGACGACTTCGTGTTGACCCCGGTCCTGGAAGCCCAGGTGGATGCTTTCGTCCGCGCCTCCCGTCTCGATGAGCGCCAGGCCGGACGGGTTCCACGCGGCGACATGGACCTGCGTCGGGATGCCATCCGTGTGGTGCGCCGGCAGTGGATGGAAGAACGCACGCGCGAAGCCTCGGCGTCCGTAGCCAGCTTCCAGGACGCCCTCTTCGGCGAGGAGGCCGTGGACGCGTATCTCGAAGAGGGCACCGGCAACCTGATCGAATCGCCCAAGTCGATGTTCGGTTACAAGCTCGATCCGCGTGTGCGCAAGACCATCGTGAGCATCGCGGCGCACATCCTCGAGCACGTTCGCCTGGTAGCCACACGCCAGTTCGGCACGCCCGTTCGCGAGGCCGTCATTGGCCGCCCCGTCGAGTTCCGCAGCTCCATGGGCGCGGCCGGCGGCGAGCAGGCGTTGTCCATTCTCCGCGAAGCAGCACGGATCGCCGGCTTCGACGAGGTCTCATTCCTGGAGGAGCCCGCGGCCGCGGCAATGCATTACCACCAGTCGCTGGCGGAACGGCAGCGGGCGATCATCGTCGACATCGGCGGTGGTACGACCGACGTCGCCTATGCCGAGCTGGGCGCCGGTGAGGTACCGATCATGCACCGCAGCTGGGGCCTGCCGCGCGGCGGTACGGACCTGGACGTGGGCGTGAGCCTGCACAGCTTCATGCCCCGCTTCGGCAAGGACCTGAGCGGCGTACCGGTGCACCACTTCGTCGAGGCGGCCAGCGTGCACAACCTGCCCAAGCAGCGCGAGTTCCGCAAACAGGACTATCGCCAGGTGGACGAGCCCTTCGGTTCACGCCTGCGCGCCTTGCAGGGAACCGGCGCAACCACCCGGCTGAACCAGTCGGCCGAGCGCATGAAGATCGACCTGTCCGCTTCGGATGAGGCCACGGCATCGCTGGATTTCATCGAGGCAGGTCTGAAGATCGATGCCGTTGCCGGCGATTTCCGCGCCGCATCCGAGGATTTCCTCGACAGGATGGGGCGCCTTCTGGACCAGGCGCAGGCCGATATCGGTGAGCCGCCTGCCAGCGTTTTCCTCACGGGTGGCACGTCGCGCTCGCCGCAGGTTCGTGAGCGCGTAGGCGCAAGTTTTCCCGGAATTCGAGTCGTGCACGGCGACCCCTCTCTGGGTGTAGTCTCTGGTCTCGCACAAGCGGCACTTTTACCAAATTCATCAATCGCTTCCGACAGTCGATAAGCTAATTCGGCATATTCACAAACTGCTGGCTTTTGCTGCATTACATCGTTAGTTAATGGCGTCGACGTGGCCCACTTGGAAAAGCGGGGTCACGTCGACCGATGGAGGTTTAGTCGCGTGCGGGCGTCGCCTGCCGATGGATGTTGCGGGGGTACATATGGGAAGGGTTCGCGTTCGGATCAGGATGGGCAACGAATGGGGCGTTGCCGGGGCCACGCGTCGTGCCAATGACGCCGTCCCGCCGATGCAGGGAATAACCAACCGCAGGGAGGTAGGCGCATGACTCGCCCTTCCAACGTGCAGGGGCTGGAAGATTACGATCTGGTCACCCTGGGTGCGGCGCTCGGCATGTGCGAGGTCGATCTGTTGACCCTCAGCCCGGCCCGGCCCCGCGCATCGATCGCGTCGAAGACACACGACGGGGTCACCTACCTTACCGGGCATATCGATTTCGACGTGCGGGGCTCCCTGACCGTACCCGACGACGCGTGCATGCTCGTCTACCTCCACGAGACCGGAGAGCGCAGCTGGTGCCAGGGCGTCGGTGTCGAATCGGAAATGGGCGTGACGCTGCTGCGTGGCACCCCGACCGATTTCATGTTCGAGCGCGGCACGCGGTTCACCCTTGTGATGGCCCCTTACGCGCGCTTTCGCTCGCGGTTCATGGCCTCCGATCACGCCGACGTGGACATGGCCGCGCAACGACTTCGCCTGTTCTCGGTAACCTCCGAGCATCTCAAGCGCGCGTATCGGCAGATAAGCGAACGCGTGCATGAAACCGAAGACATGGCATTCGGACCCGTCGAGGACCTTCTCGACGAGCATATCCGGGTGGCCCTCGGATCCTCGTCCGAAGAGAGACCGGTGGCATCGCGCGGAAGACGCGCGCACTACCAGGTCATGCGCCGCGCGGAACGTTTCATGCGAGCCAATCTCCGTCGGGATATCTATTCCCAGGAGCTATGCCAGGCCGCGGGAGCCAGCGAACGT
>NZ_JBFUJE010000312.1:0-4686 GCF_056401535.1 Luteibacter sp. P4_E6
CAGGTGTACCGGCGATGTCGCGGCCGCCAGCACGGCTGCTGCCTTTCGATGGTCGCTATCGGTGGACGTCACCATGGCTTCGAGGCATTCGATGGCCAGGTTGAGGCGGGGCACACGCCGGTTCAGTGCCGGCTCGTCCAGGAGCAGGTCGGGTATATCAGCACGTCGGCTTGCCAGAGGGCTCGAAAGCGGGCTGCCGACCTTCGCTTCAAGTCTGCGCACCATCACCAGGAGTGCATCCGCGTAGGCGAAAGGGCCGAGGCGGCTTTCCAGCGCTTCATCCGGGCAGAGATCGATACCCTGATCGCCGAAAAGGCTTGGGTAGTCGGCGGCGAATGGATGGGGCGCCGGGAGGTTGGTGAGGGGAGTGGACGCAGGCATGGCGAATCCTTTCGCTTTGTGTGGGGTTTGCTTCGCATGACCGACCCTGGTGTGGTCGGTCATGCGGTCGCCGCGCGAGCCGGGCTAGCCTTGTTCCTTGTTCTCGTAGATATAAGCGGCAAGCTCCGCGATCGTCCCCTTCGTCCTCATGTCCTTGGGTAGTGACGCGTTGTAACGCTCAGTGAGCTCGGCGGCAATAATCTTGAGTGCCCTGCTGTCGCTTTGATAGTCCATCAGGTTCGTATCGGCTGTGATGGTCTCGCTAACTTTATCGTTGTCTTCGACATCGAGATCGAGATGCTTGCTGATCGCAAGTTCGACAATCAGGGTCTGAATATCTTGTTTACTCGCACCCATGGTGTGYTACTCCTTTAGCGAATGCATGACTTCYGTCTCAAGGGGCTAGCCGGGAAAGTAGCCCGCCTCCAGCTTGTCGTGCATTGGTCATCCAAAGCCATATCCCCTTGGATGTAGGCGCAACTGGGAAAGGCGAGCGCACACCGCTACTTGCTGCCCGCCTGCCGATTCAGCGCCATTCCTTTCAACACATTCAACGCCTGCGACAACGCGTAATCCTCGATGGCCAGCTTGCCGTCGTCGTCGGATGCGTTCTTGTCGTCCTTGGCAGCCTTCTCGTTAACGAGATGATTCGGCAGGTCCGCCTCCGAACCAATCAGCTGCGGCGCCGTGTCGCTCTTGTTCACCGCAAGATCGGCAAGCGGAATATCCGGCTTGATTCCTTCGGCCTGGATGGATGTACCGTTGGGCGTGTAGTAACGCGCTGTAGTGATCTTGACGGCATGATCCTGATCCAGCGGCAGCACGGTCTGCACCACGCCTTTGCCGAAGGTGCGACGGCCCATGATCAGTGCACGATGGTTGTCTTTCAGTGCGCCGGAAACGATCTCCGCTGCGGAAGCCGTGCCGTTGTCGGTGAGGATCACCATCGGTGCGCCCTTGAGCAGGTCGCCAGGGTGCGCGTCGAAGTTGAGGTTCGCGTCCTGCAGGCGACCCTTCGTCGTCACGATGACGCCGGAGTCGAGGAACGCGTCCGCCACCGCGACGGCGGTGGTGAGCAGGCCGCCCGGATTCGAGCGGAGGTCGAGAACGGCGCCTCGGGGTGCGCCGTTCTTCTTGATGAAGTCGGCGAGCTTCTTGTCCATGTCCGTCGCCGTGTCTTCCTGGAACTGGCTCAGGCGAATATAGACGTAGCCCGGATCGAGCTGGCGCACCTTCACGCTGGTGACGGCGATGCGCTCGCGCACCAGCGGCATGTCGATCGGCTTGTCCGACTTCTCATGCAGGATGGTGAGGGTGATCTTGCTGCCGGGGTCGCCGCGAAGCTTCTTGAACGCTTCGTCGATGTTCTGGCTGTCGACGACCATGCCATCGACCTTGAGGATCGTGTCGCCGGGCTTGATGCCGGCGCGAGAGGCGGGCGTGTCGTCGATCGGCGAGACGATCTTCAGGTTGCCGTCCACCTGGAGCACCTCGATGCCGAGGCCGCCGTACTGACCGGTGGTGTCCTCGTCGAGTTCGTCGAGGCCTTCCTTGTCCAGGTACTCGCTGTGCGGGTCCAGATTCTGCAACATGCCGCTGATCGCGGCCTTCATGATGGTCTTGTTGTCGAGCTTCTCGACGTACGCCTGGCGCACGATCTGGTAGACCCGCGTGAAGTTGCGGATGTCGTCCAGGTCGACGGTGTCGTCCGCTTGGGCGGCCACCGCCGCTGCGGATGTCGAGGACGCTGCAGGAGCATCGGGTTGTTTGAGTGGCTTTTGCTGGGCCTGGGCGGCGGGTATCGCCACCACGGTGCCGAGGGCAAGCGCGAGGGCGAAACGAAGGGGGTGCTGGCGCATGCCTGTCTCCGGGGTCAATGCCGTTTACCGAGCCAGCCGCGCGCATCGATGGGCTTGCCACCCTGGCGCAGCTCGAAATAGGCGCCGTTGTCACCGGCGGGCGCCGCGGCCGTACCGACGGTTTCGCCAGCCTCGACCATGTCGCCCACGCCGTGCAGCAGCGTTTCGTTGTTGCCGTACATACTCATGAAGCCGTTGCCGTGGTTCACGATGATCATCATGCCGTAGCCGCGCAGGAAGTTCGCGAAGACGACGCGGCCACGCGCTACGGCCTTCACTTCGCTGCYGCGCGCCGCGACGATGATCACACCGCTGCCGTAGGCGTGCACCGGACCGTTGGTCGGCCAGGGCAGGTTGCCGCGAAGGTTGCCCATGGGTGCGGCGGCAGGCGCGCCCTTCGGCGTGGGAGCGGGCTCGGCGGCCTTGGCCGCTTCGTCGATCACCTTCTGCAGCCGGGCGACCAGGGCATTCATGTCCTGCTCGTTCTGCTTGAGCGCGGCGATGCGCTGGGCCTGGTCCTTGTATTTGGAATCCGCCTCGACCACCAGTTTCTGTTGCTCGCTGCGTTGCCTTTCCAGTTCGCCGGTGCGCTTTTCGCGTTCGGCCCGGGTCGCCTCGAGCTTGTCCTGCTCGGCGGTGATGGCGGTTTCGACCTCCTGCAGGCGGGAAAGATCCGCGAGCAGGCCACGGATGCGCTCGACCCGGTTCTCCTGGAAGTAGCGGGAGTAGGCGAGGGCGCGGGAAATGCGGTTGACGTCTTCGTCGCCGAGAAGGAGTTGGAGGTCGGATCCGCGGCCGAGGGTGTACGTGGCCCGGAGCAGGTCGCTCAGGGCGCCCTTCTGCTGGTCGAGGCCGGCCTGCATCCCGGCCCGTTGGTCGTTCAGTTGGGCGAGGTCGCGCTTGCGCGCTTCCAGCTCCGTATCCGTTTCACGAACGGCCTTGGCTGCGGCCGAGACCTGCTCGGCCTGCCTGGCCAGGGCGGCATTCGCGCTGTCCCGGGCGTTGGCGGTGTCCCGCTGGTCCTTGGTCAGGCCCTCGATCTCCTTGCGCACCCCGTCGAGCTTCTGCCGGGCGTCGTCCTGCTCGGACCGGGTCTTGGCGTCCTGTGCAGCGAAGGCGGGCGGTAAGGGAGCCGTGGCGAGCAGGATGAGGGTCAGGAGGAGGGGGAGGCGAGGGAGTGGGCGCATCCGGCGATTATTACCTATACGGTGGTGGGGCCGCCTGCCGGCGGTTCGCCGATGAATCGGCTCGTACGGGGCAGGGCCCGGTCCGGCCCATTCGTCGGGTTGCTGGCCTCGCCGTGGCTTGGCAGGAGCCGATTCATCGGCGATGGCTGGTATGGCCCTCAACCCGCCCCGTAGCCCGTTTCCACGAAGTGGTCTCGGCACACGCGACGTAAGAATTCCGTTCGCTTTCCGTTTGGACGTCTGAACGCTTTGACGCAGCGCGACAAATATGACTAAAGTGGGCCGCAAGCCCCTTCGCGTGCACGTGATGGTCGACCGTTCCAGGTCGCGGGGCCACGTGCTCGCCAGATTTCCCAGCACAACCTTATGCCCCAGGAGGCGGATGGTGAAGCAAGGCACTCCGCGCCTCTACGACGAGGCGTTCGAACACGACAGCTGCGGCTTCGGCATCGTTGCGCAGATAGACGGCCATGCCAGTTCGGCACTGGTCGATACCGCCTTTTCGGCACTCGCCAAACTTTCGCATCGCGGCGGTGTGAACGCGGACGGCATCAGCGGCGACGGGTGCGGCGTACTGATTCGCCGGCCGGTGGAATGGCTGCGCGCGCTCGCGCGGGAATCCGGCATCACGCTGGCTACGCACTTCGCTGCCGGCGTTGTCTTTCTCGATCCCGAAGGCGACGGCAGTGCTGCCGGCATACTCGAGGCCGAACTCGCCTCCGTGAATCTTCACGTGGCCGGCTGGCGCGATGTCGCCGTCGATACGGCGGCCTGCGGACCGCTAGCGGCCTCGTCCATGCCGCGCGTACGGCAGATTTTCGTCGATGCACCGGGCGACCTCACGACGGCGCAGTTCGAAGCTAAGCTATTCCACGCGCGTCGTCGTGCGGAGCTCGCGCTTGCCGGCGACACGCAGTTCTACGTGGTGTCGCTTTCGGGCGAGGTCGTCGGTTACAAGGCCATGGCCGCTCCCGGGCACCTGCGGGATGTCTACCCCGACCTGAAGCACCCGGCGCTCGTTGCCGACGCCGTGGTCTTCCACCAGCGCTTCTCGACCAATACCTCGCCGCAGTGGCGCCTTGCGCAGCCGTTCCGCCTGCTCGCGCATAACGGCGAAATCAACACCATCCGCGCGAATCGTCGCTGGATGCAGGCCCGCACGTCCGTCATGCGTTCTGAGCTGGTCGACCTCTCGGACATCGGTCCGCTGGTGCGGCAGAGCGGCTCGGACTCTGAGAGCCTCGATAACGCACTCGAAG
>NZ_JBFUJE010000313.1:0-4671 GCF_056401535.1 Luteibacter sp. P4_E6
CCTACAACGCAGGCTGCTTACGCCGCCTGCTTGGGAATCGAATGGTTCGTATGCGTGATGCGGTTGTTCGCGTCGACGTAGACCAGGTCCGGCTGGTACTTGGCCATCTCGGCCTCGGACAGGCCGACGAAGGCGGCGATGATCACCAGGTCGCCGGTGGACACGCGGCGCGCGGCGCTACCGTTCACGGAGATGATGCCCGAGCCCTCTTCCGCACGCAGCGCGTACGTGACGAAGCGTTCGCCGTTGCTGATGTTCCAGGCATGGATCTGCTCGTACTCGCGGATACCCGCGGCATCGAGCAGGTTGCCGTCGATGGCGATCGAACCTTCGTAGTTCAGCTCGGCGTGAGTCACCGTGGCCCGGTGGATCTTGCACTTGAGCATGTTGAGGTGCATGGCGGTCTCTGGAGTTTGGCGGTTACAAAAACGCCCATTCTAACGGAGGGTTGCCCGCTCCGTCGCATGGGCTTCCTCTGTCGGTGCGCTTTATGGGGGACGGCGCCTGGAAACGCAAGTCCCCGTTCGTGAAGGGATTCAGTCGAAAGGCAGGTTGTCGATCAGGCGGGTCGCGCCCAACCGGGCGGCAACCAGCGCCACCAGGCCTTCCCGCTCGTCCGGAGCCGGCTCGGCGAGGTCTTCGGCACGGCGGATGGCCAGGTAATCCGGCACGAAGCCGGCGCGCTCCAGCCGGGCCTTGGCGGCCTGCTCCAGCGCCTGCCAGTTATGCCCCTGGCGAAAGAGCTCACGCGTCTGCTGCAGCGTCGAGTAGATCTGCGGCGCGCGGGCCCGTTCCTGGGGCGAGAGGTACTGGTTGCGTGAGCTCATGGCCAGGCCATCCTCTTCACGCAGGGTCGGTCCCGACATGACCTTCACCGGCAGGGAGAGGTCCCGGACCATCCGCTCGATCACCTTGAGCTGCTGGAAGTCCTTCTGGCCAAACACGGCGAGGTCCGGCTGGACCAGGCTGAAAAGCTTGGCAACCACGGTGGCTACGCCGTCGAAATGACCCGGACGATGAGCACCTTCCAGGGTTTCGGTCAGGTCGGGCACGTGGATGCTCACGCTGGAGGCCGCGCCGAACGGATAAAGCGTCGAGACCTCCGGCGCGAACAGGATGTCGCACTCCGCCTCGGCGAGCCCGGCCTGGTCCTGGGCCAGGGTGCGGGGATAGCGCTCATAGTCCTCGCCCGGGCCGAATTGGGTCGGATTGACGAAGACGCTGGCGATCACACGGTCGGCCCGGGCACGGGCCAGCTTCAGCAGGGAATAATGCCCGGCGTGCAGGTTGCCCAGGGTCGGCACGAAGCCGACGTTCAGGCCAGCACTTCGCCAGCCGCGAACAGTGGCGCGAAGTGCAGCGGCATCGGTAACGGTCTGCATAGTGGAACCCTCAGCTGAAACTGTGTTCGACGCCGGGGAAGCGCTGTTCACGCACGTCCGCGACGTAGGCGCCAATGGCAGCCTGGATGGAATCGCGTCCAGCGAGGAAATCCTTGGAAAACTTCGGTCGTTTACCCGGCGTCAGGCCGAGCAGGTCGTAGACGACCAGCACCTGGCCGTCGCAGTCGATACCCGCCCCGATCCCGATGACGGGGATGGACAGCTCGGCCGTGATGCGCGCCGCCAACGCCGAGGGGACGCATTCGAGAACGAGCAGGTCGGCACCGGCGGCTTCGACCGCCTTCGCATCGGCAAATAGCTTGTCGGCGGCGTCCTGGGTCTTGCCCTGGACCTTATAGCCACCGAACTTGTTCACCGACTGGGGGGTGAGGCCCAGGTGGCTGCACACCGGGATATCACGCTCGGCCAGCGCGGAGATGACCTCGCAGATGCGACCGGCGCCCTCGATCTTGACCATGGCCGCGCCACCCTGCCCGATCAGCCGCGCAGCGGTTTCCATCGCCGTGGGAGCGTCGCGGTCACTCATGAACGGCAGGTCGGCGACCAGCAGCGTGGCCGACAGGCCGCGTGCCGTCGCAGCGGTGTGATAGACCATCTCGTCGACGGTCACCGGCAAGGTGCTCGAACGTCCTTGCACCACCATGCCCAGCGAATCGCCGACCAGAGCCACGTCGACACCGGCGGATTCCAGTTGGGCAGCGAAACTCGCGTCGTAGGCGGTGAGCATCACGATCTTCCGGCCTTCGGCTTTCATCGCCTTCAGACCCGGCACGGTCACCGGCTTTCGCGCCGGCGCGCTCGTTTTTTCCACGTACACGCTGTGTCGCCTCGTTGGGTGAAACGGGAATTGTCCGCCTTGATGAGCGCTAGCTCAACCAAGACTCACGAAAGCGGTATGCAGCCTTGGGTATCTATCTTCCCGAGCAGGTCGCTTACGCGCCCCACACCGGGCAACTCCGCATTGGCGGCGATATCGGCCAGGGGCATCAGCACGAAGGCGCGCTCGGCAATGCGCGGATGCGGCACGCTCAGGCGTTCGTTGTCGATCACGTCGTCACCGTAGGCCAGCAGGTCGAGGTCCAGCGTCCGCGGCCCCCAGCGCTCGCCATCGCGAATACGACCGAAGGCACGCTCGGTCGCCAACAAGGCATCCAGAAGCTCCAGCGCCGGCAAACTCGTCTCGACAGTGATGGCCGCGTTGATGAAGTCGGGCTGCGCCACGGGCCCCCAGGGGGCCGTGCGGTAGAACCGCGAGCGCGCCACGACAGCCACACCGGGCAACACGTCCAGGGCGGCGATCGCGGCATCGAGCCGTTCGCGCACTTCACCCAGGTTGCCGCCCAGTCCGATCAGGGCACGAACGATCACGCGCCGCCCGAATCGCCCTTGCCGCGACCACCGGGCTTGCGCCGGCGGCGGCGCTTGCGCGCAGGCGCCGTGGCTGCAACGGTGGTTTCGTGCACGGGAACGCCACCGCCACCGAGTGCTGCCGCGAGCATTTCCGGCGGCAACTGCTGCGCGTGCGCCCACCATTCACCAAGCTCGCGCATGCGCTCGGATTCGTGCGCGCGCAGGAGGAGGAAGTCGAACGCCGCGCGGAAACGCGGATGCGACATCAGGCGGAACACACGCTTGCGATGGATCTGCTCGAAGCGGGGCTGGAGCGACCAGATTTCTTCCATCGTGAAGGTAAAGCGGCGCGGAATAGCGACGCGCTGGCATTGCTCGCCCACCACGTGCACGGCAGCGCGCTGCCAGGCTTCATTGATGTCGAAACCCTGGGCAATCCAGCCGTGCGCCTGATCACGCACCTCACCCCACAACAGTACGGCATAGAGGAAGGCCGGGGTGACCGACTTGCCTTCGGCGATACGGGCATCGGTATTGGCCAGGCCCTGCTCGACCAGCGCACGGAGCGCCTGGTCGCCGCGCTCGAGCGCGCGTGCGGTGGCCGGAAAGAGGAACTTCAGGAGGCCGCAGGCCTCGAGCATCCGGAAGCTCTTCAGGCCGTGACCGGCAAGGAAGAGTTTCAGCGACTCGTCAAACAATCGGGCCGGCGCGGCCTCGCCCAGCAGGTGACCCAGCGAGGCGAACGGCGCCAGGGCTTCCTTGTCGATGGTGAAGCCCAGCTTGGCGGCGAGACGCGCCGCGCGAAGCATGCGCACGGGATCTTCGCGATAGCGCAGGTCGGGGTCACCGATCAGTCGCATGGTCTTGTCTTCGAGATCCTGCATGCCGCCGACGTAGTCGCGCACGCTGAAGTCCGAGATGTCGTAATAAAGGGCGTTGACGCGGAAGTCGCGGCGGACGGCGTCTTCCTCGATCGTCCCCCAGATATTGTCGCGAACGATCCGGCCGTCGACGATGTGGCGGTCRCCCTCACCCCCCGTGCCGTCCTCACCCGTGCCACGGAAGGTGGCCACCTCGATGATCTCCGGCCCAAAGACGACGTGGGCCAGCCGGAAGCGGCGGCCGATCAGGCGGCAATTGCGGAACAGCCCCTTGACCTCGTCCGGGGTGGCGTTGGTCGCCACGTCGAAGTCTTTCGGGTGACCGCCTAGCAAGAGGTCGCGCACGGCACCGCCGACCAGGTAGGCCGCGAACCCCGCGTCGTGCAGACGATAGAGGACGCGCAGCGCGGCCTTGCTGATGTTCTTGCGGGAAATGGAGTGGTGTTCGCGCGGGATGACGCTGAGCGTCGGCGCAACCTCATTCCTGGTTTCGGGATTCAAGCGGTCGTGGTCCTGGCGGGCGCGRTGGCGTCCTTCAAGTGGGAAATGTAACGAATTAGACCCCGGCCGACGAGCCTGCAAAAAACCGTTGCCCGGCTCCGGGATTTCGCTATACTAGCGCGCTTCGTACCCCACGTACGACCTGCTCCCTTCGTCTAGTGGTCTAGGACACTGCCCTCTCAAGGCGGGAACACGAGTTCGAACCTCGTAGGGAGCACCACTTTTCCTCTTTCGGCGCCCATTCTTCGCATGACCTTTGTCGTCACTGACAACTGCATCAAGTGCAAGTACACGGATTGCGTCGAGGTTTGCCCGGTGGATGCCTTTCACCAGGGCCCGAACTTCCTGGTGATCAATCCGGACGAGTGCATCGACTGCACCCTGTGCGAGCCGGAATGCCCGATCAACGCGATCTACCCCGAGGACGACGTCCCCGCGGGTCAGGAAGTGTTCGTCGCGCTCAATGCCGAGCTGGCCAAGGCCTGGCCGGTCATTACCGAGCGCAAGGACGGCCTCCCGGACGCCAAGGAATGGGA
>NZ_JBFUJE010000314.1:0-4668 GCF_056401535.1 Luteibacter sp. P4_E6
CCCGGGCATGGACGGCAACGTCATCGACGTGCAGGTCTTCACTCGCGACGGCATCGAGAAGGACAAGCGCGCCAAGCAGATCGAAGAGACCGAGCTGAAGCGTATCCGCAAGGATCTCGACGACCAGTTCCGTATCCTCGAGGGCGCGATCTACGCTCGTATGCGTTCGCAGCTCGTCGGCAAGTCCGCGATGAGCGGCCCGGGCGGCCTCAAGCGTGGCACCGTCATCGACGACGCCTACCTCGATACGCTCAAGAAAGACGACTGGTTCAAGATCAACGTCAAGGAAGAGGAAGTCTCGGAATTCCTCGAGCGCGCGGCCGACCAGGTCAAGCGTCATCGCGAGGCCTTCGACAAGCGCTTCAAGGAAAAGCAGGGCAAGATCACCCAGGGCGACGACCTCGCACCGGGCGTGCTCAAGATGGTCAAGGTCTACCTGGCCGTTAAGCGCCGCATCCAGCCCGGCGACAAGATGGCCGGCCGTCACGGTAACAAGGGTGTCGTGTCGATGATCGTTCCGGTCGAGGACATGCCGTTCTCCGCCGACGGTCGTCCGGTCGACATCTGCCTGAACCCGCTGGGCGTGCCTTCGCGTATGAACATCGGTCAGATTCTCGAGGTTCACCTGGGCTGGGCCGCCAAGGGCCTGGGCCACAAGATCTCGGCCATGATCGAAGCCAACGAGAAGCCGGCCAAGCTGCGCGAGTTCCTCGACGAGATCTACAACCACGGCAATGCCGGTGCGGAAGGTGCGGTGCGCCACGTCGACCTCAAGTCGATGACGGACGCCGAGATCATCCAGCTCGCCGACAACCTGCGTGACGGCGTGCCGATGGCGACGCCGGTGTTCGACGGTGCCGAAGAGTCCGAGATCAAGCACATGCTGAAGCTCGCCGATCTGCCGGAATCCGGCCAGACGATGCTCTACGACGGCCGTACCGGCGAGGCGTTCGATCGCCCGGTCACCGTGGGCTACATGCACATGCTGAAGCTGAACCACCTCGTCGACGACAAGATGCACGCGCGTTCGACGGGTCCGTACTCGCTCGTTACCCAGCAGCCGCTGGGCGGCAAGGCGCAGTTCGGCGGTCAGCGCTTCGGCGAAATGGAAGTCTGGGCACTGGAAGCATACGGCGCGGCTTACACGCTGCAGGAAATGCTCACCGTCAAGTCCGACGATGTGCAGGGCCGCAACCAGATGTACAAGAACATTGTCGACGGCAACCACGAAATGGCGGCAGGCATGCCGGAATCCTTCAACGTGCTCGTGAAGGAAATCCGCTCGCTCGCCATCGATATYGAGTTGGAAGAGATCAAGTGATCGTCGCGGCTACCGGAGATTACGCATGAAAGACCTGCTCAATCTGTTCAACCAGCAGCGACAGACGCTGGACTTCGACGCGATCAAGATCGCTCTGGCTTCGCCGGAGCTGATCCGTTCGTGGTCGTACGGTGAAGTCAAGAAGCCGGAAACCATCAACTACCGCACGTTCAAGCCTGAGCGTGACGGTCTGTTCTGCGCGSSCATCTTTGGCCCGATCAAGGACTAYGAGTGCCTGTGCGGCAAGTACAAGCGCATGAAGCACCGTGGTGTGGTCTGCGAGAAGTGCGGCACCGAGGTCACCCTGGCCAAGGTCCGTCGCGAGCGCATGGGCCACATCGAGCTGGCCAGCCCGACCGCGCACATCTGGTTCCTGAAGTCGCTGCCTTCGCGCATCGGCCTCATGCTGGATATGACGCTGCGTGACATCGAGCGCATCCTGTACTTCGAAGCGTTCGTCGTGATCGATCCAGGCCTGACCGCGCTCGAGCGCGGCCAGCTGCTCAGCGAAGACCAGTACCTGGAAGCGACCGAAGAGCACGGCGACGAGTTCGATGCCCGCATGGGTGCCGAGGCCGTCTACGAGCTGCTGAAGAGCCTCGACCTGCCGGGCGAAGTCATTCGCCTCAAGGAAGAGATCACGGCGACCAATTCCGAGACCAAGCTGAAGCGCCTCACCAAGCGCGTGAAGCTGATCGAGGCGTTCCTCGAGTCTGGCAACAAGCCGGAATGGATGGTCATGACCGTCCTTCCCGTGCTSCCGCCSGAYCTGCGTCCGCTSGTGCCGCTSGAYGGCGGYCGCTTTGCGACCTCSGACCTCAAYGAYCTSTAYCGYCGCGTCATCAACCGTAACAACCGYCTGAAGCGCCTGCTCGAACTCGCTGCGCCGGACATCATCGTCCGCAACGAGAAGCGCATGCTGCAGGAATCGGTCGAYGCGCTGCTCGACAACGGCCGTCGYGGYCGYGYCATCACCGGCRCSAACAAGCGCSCGCTGAAGTCGCTGKCCGAYATGATCAAGGGCAAGCAGGGYCGCTTCCGYCAGAACCTKCTCGGCAAGCGCGTCGACTAYTCCGGCCGTTCKGTCATCGTGGTCGGCCCGACGCTGCGCCTGCACCAGTGCGGCCTGCCGAAGAAGATGGCGCTCGAGCTGTTCAAGCCCTTCATCTTCGCCAAGCTGCAGGCTCGTGGTGAAGCCACGACCATCAAGGCCGCGAAGAAGCTCGTCGAGCGCGAAGAGGCTCAGGTGTGGGACATCCTGGAAGACGTGATCCGCGARCATCCGGTYMTSCTSAACCGYGCMCCGACSCTGCAYCGCCTGGGYATCCAGGCSTTCGARCCGRTCCTSRTCGAAGGCAAGGCGATCCAGCTGCATCCGCTCGTGTGTACGGCATTCAACGCCGACTTCGACGGTGACCAGATGGCCGTGCACGTGCCGCTGTCGATCGAGGCACAGCTCGAAGCCCGCGCGCTGATGATGTCGTCGAACAACATCCTGTCGCCGGCGAACGGCGAGCCGATCATCGTGCCGTCGCAGGACGTCGTGCTCGGCCTGTACTACATGACCCGCGAACTGATCAACGTCAAGGGCGCCGGCATGGTGTTCGCTAACGTTGCCGAAGTGCGTCGTGCGTACGACAACCGCGCCGTCGAACTGCACGCCAAGGTCAAGGTCCGCATCCACATCACCGAGCAGGACGAAGAGGGTGCAACCTCCTCGCGTACCGCCATCGTCGATACGACGGTTGGCCGTGCCCTGCTGATGGAAATCATCCCGGAGGGCCTGCCGTTCGCGCTGGTCAATACCGAGCTGACCAAGAAGAACATCTCGCGCCTGATCAACCAGAGCTATCGTCTGCTCGGTCTGAAGGAATCGGTCGTGTTCGCCGACAAGCTGATGTACACCGGCTTCCGTTTCGCGACGCGCGCCGGTATCTCCATCGGTATCGACGACATGAAGATTCCGGCTGAGAAGAAGGGCATCCTCGAGGAAGCCGAGAAGGAAGTCGTCGAGATCCAGGAGCAGTACCAGTCGGGTCTCGTGACCGCCGGCGAGCGCTACAACAAGGTCGTCGACATCTGGTCCCGTACCAACGAACTCGTCGCCAAGGCGATGATCGACGGCATCGGCACCGAGAAGGTCATGGACGCCGATGGCAAGCTGGTCAACCAGAAGTCCATGAACTCGCTGTACATCATGGCGGACTCCGGTGCGCGTGGTAGCGCGGCCCAGATTCGTCAGCTGGCGGGTATGCGTGGCCTGATGGCTCGTCCGGACGGCTCCATCATCGAGACGCCCATCAAGGCGAACTTCCGTGAAGGCCTGAACGTCCTGCAGTACTTCAACTCSACCCACGGTGCCCGTAAGGGTCTCGCGGATACGGCGCTGAAGACGGCGAACTCGGGTTACCTCACGCGTCGTCTCGTCGACGTGGCGCAGGACGTGGTCATCACCGAGCACGATTGCGGCACCGAAGACGGCGTCATGATGTCCCCGATCGTCGAAGGCGGTGACGTGGTCGAGCCGTTGCGCGATCGCGTGCTCGGTCGCGTCGTGGTCGAGGACGTCTACGCCCCGGGCGACGACGACCAGGCCATCGTGACCCGCGACACCCTGCTCGACGAATACCTGGTCGACAAGCTCGACAAGGCCAGCGTGCAGCTGATCAAGGTGCGTTCGCCGATCACCTGCCGCGCCAGCCATGGCGTGTGTGCCCTGTGCTACGGCCGCGACCTTGCTCGCGGCCACCTGGTCAATATGGGTGAGGCCGTGGGTGTGGTCGCCGCTCAGTCGATCGGTGAGCCGGGTACCCAGCTGACGATGCGTACGTTCCACATCGGTGGTGCGGCGTCTCGTGCGGCGGCAGTCGACAACGTCACGATCCGTACGACCGGTGCGCTGAAGTTCAACAACCTGAAGTCGGTCGAGCACAACCAGGGTCACCTGGTCGCGGTCTCGCGTTCGGGCGAAGTCAGCGTCATCGACTCGAACGGTCGCGAGCGCGAGCGTTACAAGGTGCCTTATGGCGCCACCATCGCCGTGAAGGATGGCGACCCGGTGAAGTCCGGCCAGACCGTGGCCAACTGGGACCCGCATACCCACCCGATCGTCACGGAAGTGGCGGGCGTGGTGCGCTTCATCGACTTCATCGACGGCATCACCGTGCAGTCGCAGACCGATGAGCTCACCGGCCTCGAGTCGGCGGTGGTTACCGATCCGAAGCGTCGTGGTACGCAGGCCAAGGATCTGCGCCCGATCGTCCGCCTGGAAGACAGCAAGGGCCGTGAGCTCAAGCTGCCGGGTACGGATATCGCGGCCCAGTACTTCCTGCCGGCCGGCGCGATCG
>NZ_JBFUJE010000315.1:0-4649 GCF_056401535.1 Luteibacter sp. P4_E6
ATCCTGCAGGGTGAGGCCAGCCTGCTTCAGCATGCGCGGCACGGCCACGGTCGGCGCCATCAACAGGCCTTCGCCATGGACGAAGTCGACGGCTGAGATCTGCGCGTGCGTGAGGTAGGCCTGGATCGAGAGGCCACGGTTGGACGCCCATTCGTCGCTGGCCAGAAGCACGGCGGCCGCGCCATCGGACAAGCCGGTGGAGTTTCCCGCGGTCAGCGTGCCCTGGCCGGTGGTCCTGTCGAACGCCGGCTTCAGCGAGGACAGCTTCTCCAGTGTGGAATCCCCACGCAGGAAGCCGTCGCGCTTGAGACCACGGAACGGCACGACGAGGTCGTCGAAAAAGCCGGTTTCGTACGCCGCAGCCAGCTTCTTGTGGCTGGAGAGTGCGAGCTCGTCCTGCTCGAGACGACCGACCTTCCATTCCTTCGCCATCAGCTCGCAGTGGTCGCCCATGGACTTGCCCGTGCGCGGCTCGGCCACGCCGGGGAAGGATGGCTTCAGTTCCTTCAGGGAGAAACCGCGCGTCGCGACGGCGAACTTCTCCTTGAGCGTCTTCGCACGGTTCAGCGCCAGTAGTCGCTTGCGAAATTTCTGGCCGTAGACAATGGGAACGTCGCTGGTGGTGTCCGAGCCGCCGGCGATGCCGGCCTCGATCTGACCGCAGGCGATCTTGTTGGCGATGATGATGGCGTTGTCCAGCGACGTGCCGCAGGCACGCGCCGTGGTGATGCCGGGTGTCGTCGGGGCAAGCCCCGACGAAAGCAGGGCCTCACGAGCCAGGTTCCAGTCCGACGAATGGCGGATGACGGCGCCCATGGCCACCTCACCCAGCTCGGTGCCATGCAGGCCGAACTTCTCGACCAGCGATCCAAGCACCTTGACCGACATCCCGAAATTGCCGACATCGGCATAGGCGGTGTTGTTGCGGCAGAAGGGAATGCGGACGCCGCCGACCACACCCACGCGCTTTTGCGACTTTTCCATGCTCTTAAAAGGACAATCCAGGATCGTAAAGGGGTGCCGCGGCAATAGCCGTTTGCAGGCGAAGGGCTCGCGGACGCCGACGATCGCCGACGAACGCGTATCGGCAAGGCTAACCCGCATCCCCTCCGGGCGAAAGCCCGATATGCGTGGATGATAGAATCGCGTTCCTTTGCCGTTCGGAAAAACCTGCCGTGAACGAGTCGCTGATCGCCTGCCCCGCCCTCCTGGCGCTGGAACTGGCCGAGGGCGAGATGCCCGATCGGCTCGAGCTGACCCGGGACGAAGCGCAGACGCTGGCCGCCCTGGTCGCCGACGACCTCCGCGCGCTGCTGCCTGGGGTCGAGGCCTCGCGCTTCGCCCTGGTTGGCGCCTTGTTCGATGGCGTGGAGCTGCTGCGCCCCGGTTTTCCCGTGTTCGCCACGCTCGAAGAGCTGGCCCGGCGCGTGCCTCGCGTGACCACCGCCGGTGGCGTGGTGGCCTTCGGCACCCACGAAGGCCACATGCCCGCGCAGCCCCTCGTGCCGGATGCGCGCTATGCGGGTGGCCCCATGCGCCTGGTTCCCTGGATGCTGCTGGCGCCGGTGGAGCTCGCCGAGGAACTCACCGCGAAGATGGAAGTGGAGCTGGTCGGTCGCGGTGAAGCCGGCTCGGCGACGGCGGATTTCCTCATGCGGACCCTCGGCGTGCGCCTCGAACATGCGCGCTACCTAAGCCGCGACGACCTCCTCGCGCTCACCTGCGTGCAGTACGAGCACGTGAACCTGGCGCCGCTGTGGACCATGCTCGAAGCCGCTCTGCTCACGCCATATAAAGAAGAAACCGCGCTGGGCTCGCGCGGCCTGCCGTTGCGCTACGCCGAAGGTCGCGTCGGCATTCCCGGCATAGCCGGCTGGTTCGCCCGCGCGGGCACCCAGCGGGACAATCCCGCCCACGAGTTCGCCGGCACCATCTTCGAGCTGCGCCAGTACGCTGCCTTGCTCGCCGCCCACCATGTGCCCCTGCACCTGGAGGGGGAGCCGGCGCAGACCGCTGGCTATCTCATCGAAGCCATGGCCGATGCCGATCCCGCCCTGCCGCAGCCCCTGCTTTACGCCCATGAAGCCGCGGGCCTGGGCATGGCCGTGGTGACCGTCGCCCAGCCCTCGCCGGGCAAGGCGCGCATCCTCGCCCATGGCTACCCGCTCGCCCCCGATGCCCTGGGGCCGCTGCTGGATGCGCTGGCCGGGCGTTATGACACGGCCACCGAGGTCCACGCGCTCGGCAAAGTGCTGCTGGACGCACAGGGTGCGCTTTCCGCACCGGCGCCCGTGTTGCACTGACGTTTTTAAGAATCCTTCGATATACGCAGCCGCGGGGACGCATTAGAGTTGAGGCATCGTCCCTTCGGCGACCGCATGCGTCATCCAGCGCCACCCACCACCGATTCCCCGACCGACTGGGCGGCCTATCTGCTGGACCGCGCGCCGGCGATGATGGCTTACGTCGACACGTCGCTGCGTTATCGCTTTGCCAGCCCCGCGTATACGGCCTGGATGGGGATCGAGCGAGACGGCCTCATCGGACGCCGGCTCGATGAAGTCATCGCGCCTTCGGTCTATGCCCGCATTGAACCCGGCGTCACTGCCGCCCTTGCCGGCGAACCCGTCATTGCCGATCGCGAAATACGTCGCGACGACGACCAACGCTACGCCCAGGCCACGTTCACGCCGGATGTCGGTCCCGATGGCAGCATCCGTGGTGTCTCCATCCTCCTGGCCGACATCTCCGGCCGGCACATGCTCGAAGCGCGCCTGAAGGAAAGCGAGCGCCGTTTCTCGCAAGCCTTCCGCCACGCCGCGATCGGCATGGCCCTCGTCCTGCCGACCGGACGCTGGCTGCAGGTGAACGATGCACTGTGCACCATGCTCGGCTACTCCGATCAAGAGCTGCTCACCTCCGCCTATCAGGACATCACCCACCCGGCCGACCTGGCGACGGACCTCGCGCTGGTGCAGAAGATCATCGCGGGAGAGCGCGCCTCCTATCATCTGGAAAAGCGCTATATCCGCCGCGACGGGCAGATTGTGCATGCGCTGCTCACCGTTTCCCTCGTACGCGACGAACACGGCGAACCGCTGTACTTCATCTCCCAGGTCATCGACATGACCGAGCGCAAGGCCTTCGAGGACGCGCTGTTCCGCGAGCGCGAGCTGGCCGAGGTCACGCTCAAGTCCATCGGCGATGCCGTGATCACCACGGATCCGTACCTCATCGTCACCTCGCTCAATCCCATCGCCGAAGCGATGACGGGCTGGTCCAGCCATGAGGCCGTGGGTCGACCCATGGACGACATCTTCCAGCTGCGTGACCCGCTCACACGCCGGCCGATTCCCAATCCGCTACTTACCGCGGTGACCAAGAACACCATCATCGGCTTGACCACGGACGCTATCCTCGTGCATCGCAACGGCTTCGACAGCCCGATCGAGGATTCGGCCGCGCCGATTCACGATCACGCCGGCAACGTGGTCGGCGGCGTGGTGGTGTTCCACGACGTGAGCGAAACCCGTGCACTCGCGCTGAAGATGGCGCATCTGGCGCACCACGACACGCTCACCGGCCTGCCCAACCGCGCGCTGCTGCAATCGCGCATGGAATTTGCGGTCACCGTGGCTGCCCGTCGCAACCAGCGTGCTGCCCTGCTCTTTGTCGACATCGACCATTTCAAGCAGATCAACGATTCCATGGGCCACGCGGCGGGCGATGCCCTGCTACAGGAAGTAGCGCGACGTATCCGCGCCGCCGTGCGCCCGGACGACACCGTGAGCCGGCTGGGTGGCGACGAGTTCGTTGCCCTGCTACCTCACGTCGACGGTGCCTCCGATGCGGCCGCCGTCGCCGAGCGCGTGCTCGAAGCCTGCAGCGAAGCCGTGGGGGTGGATGCATCGGCGCTCGCGATCAGTTTCAGCATCGGGATCAGCGTGTATCCGGACGACGCCTTCGACGCGGAGTCGCTGCTGCGCAACGCCGACACCGCCATGTACGAAGCGAAGATGCAGGGCCGTAACGGCTATCGTTTCTTCAACGCCAGCATGAACGAGCGCAACACCGCGCGTGTCCGCATCGAGGTGGAGCTGCGCAAGGCGCTCGCACGCAACGAACTCAGCCTGCACTACCAGCCCAAGGTGGACGTGAACCTGGGTACGGTGGTCGGTGCCGAAGCGCTGCTGCGTTGGCAAGTGGATGGCGAAGATATCTATACGCCGGAGCAATTCATTCCGGTGGCCGAGGATTGCGGGCTCATCGTGCCGATTGGCGAGTGGGCACTGCGCGAAGCCTGTCGGCAGGCAGAGATCTGGGCGCGCTTGTATCGGCCCCTCTCCGTGTCGGTCAACGTCTCCGCGCTGCAATTCCAGCACACGCGCTTCTTCGAGTCGCTGCGCGGCGTGCTCGATGAGACCGGACTCCATCCCACCCTGCTCGAGCTGGAACTCACCGAACGCACGGTAATGGAAGGTGGCGACCACATTGYCGACCTCCTGCACCGGATCAAGTCACTGGGCGTGTCGCTCAGCCTGGACGACTTCGGCACTGGCTACTGCAGCCTGTCGTACCTGAAGCACTTCCCCGTCGACACCCTGAAGATCGACCGCACCTTCATCCGTGATGTCGCGTGGGACAACGAC
>NZ_JBFUJE010000316.1:0-4636 GCF_056401535.1 Luteibacter sp. P4_E6
GCCTTTCCTTCTCGAACGCGGAGGACGTGTCTGAGCAGCGAGGGTGGGCACCAAGGTCTCCCCGCGAAACGCTCAAGTGTAGAGAGCGATGGCAACGCCGAGCCCGCGAGGCCGAAGGCGAGCCACGTGCTACGTGCGAGGTGACGAAGCATGCTCGGCCTGAAAGCCGAGCGCTCGGGCCCCGGTAATCCGCGAAGAACCAAAAAAAAGCCCGACCTGAGTCGGGCTTGCTTGCTCCGCGATAACACGCTGTCACGGCGAAAGGTTTCGGCAACGTGGATATCGCCGCTGAAGCGGCTCCCACATATCACGCCGCGGCGCGCGGCGCCTTCTGCATGATGCCGAGCATCGCGCCGAGCTTGTCGCGCATTTCGCGGCGGTCGACGATAACGTCGATGGCGCCGTGCTCGACCAGGAAGTCGGGACGCTGGAAGCCTTCCGGCAGGGTCTCGCGAACGGTCTGCTCGATGACGCGCGGACCGGCGAAGCCGATAAGCGCCTTCGGCTCAGCCACGTTGATGTCACCCAGCATGCCCAGGCTTGCGGAGACGCCACCGGTGGTCGGATGCGTGAGCACCGAGATGTACGGCACGCCAGCGTCGCGCATCCGTGCCAGGGCGGCCGAGGTCTTCGCCATCTGCATCAGCGAGAACAGGCCTTCCTGCATGCGCGCGCCACCCGTGGCGGCGAAGCAGACCAAGGCACTCTTGTCGGCCAGGGCGCGCTCAGCGGCACGGGCGAACTTCTCGCCGACCACCGAACCCATCGAGCCGCCCATGAAGGCGAATTCGAAGGCCACCGACACCACCGGGCGATCCAGCAGGCGGCCGGACATCGCGATAAGCGCGTCTTTCTCGCCCGTCGCCTTCTGCGCAGCAGCGACGCGGTCCTTGTACTTTTTCTGGTCCTTGAACTTCAGCGCATCGACCGCTTCCATCTTCGGCCAGAGCTCGGTGGTGCTGCCCTCATCGAAGAAGGCATTCAGACGAACACGCGCACTGATCGCGTGGTGGTGACCGCACTTCGGGCACACCATCAGCGACTTTTCCAACTCCGGCTTGTAAAGGACGGTGCCGCAACCGGCGCACTTTTCCCACACGCCCTCGGGCACCTTGCCCTTGTTGTCGCCGGCCGCGCGCTGCTGCGCGCGGGTCTTCGGCGTCATGATTTTCTGCAGCCAGTTCATGGTTCTCTCCGTGTATCTGTTCTAACCCAACGGCCGTTCAGCGCGCGTCGAGCGCAGCGCGGATCGGCGCGAGGAAATCGTGTGCCCTGCCGGCGAGATCGTCCGCCGAGGTCGCGCCGGAGAGGCGATCGACCAGGGCGCTGCCGATGACCACGGCGTYGGCAAAGGCGCCAATCGCCACGGCGCTTGCCGCGTCGCGAACACCAAAACCGACGGCCACCGGAGCCTTCGACCGGGCCCGGATGCCCGCCACGCGCTCGGCGATGTCGCCGGTGCTCAGCTGGGCCGCGCCGGTGATGCCAGCGAACGACACATAATACAGGAACCCCGAAGCCGCCTCGCTCAGGGCGGCCAGGCGCGTCTCGGTAGTGGTCGGCGAGGCCAGCAGGATCTGGTCGAGACCCACCGCACGGAGCGGCGCGAGCACGTGCGACTCCTCGAGCGGACAATCCACCATAAGGACGCCATCGACGCCCTTCTCTATGGCATCTTCGGCGAACTCCTCATAACCGTACATTTCGACCGGATTGAGATAGCCCATCAGAACGATCGGTGTTTCATCGTCGGTCTCACGGAATGCTGCGACCCAGGCAAGCACGTTGTGCAACCCGACGCCTTTGCCGATAGCACGCTCACTCGCGTGCTGGATCACCGGGCCATCGGCCATGGGGTCGGAAAACGGTACCCCCAGCTCGATCACGTCGGCGCCGGCGGCAACCAGGGCGTGCAACATCGGCACGACGGCATCGGGCAGTGGATCTCCCGCGGTGACGAAAGGAATCAGACCGGTGCGACCGGCGGCCTTCAGCGCCGCGAAACGGCGATCGATGCGGCTCATCAGAGTTCGATTCCTTCACGCTCGGCGATCGTGTGCACGTCCTTGTCGCCACGACCGGAAAGATTGACGAGCACCAGGCCGTCCTTGGGCAGTTCACGCGCGAGCTTGATGCCCTGGGCGATGGCGTGGCTCGACTCCAACGCGGCGAGGATGCCCTCGGTGCGCGCCAGCAGGTGGAAGGCCTCCAGCGCTTCGTCGTCGGTGATGCCGACGTACTCGGCACGGCCGGCGTCTTTCAGGAAGGCATGCTCGGGACCGACGCCCGGATAGTCCAGGCCGGCGGAGACGGAATGCGTCTCGACGATCTGTCCATTGGCATCCGACAGCACGTAGGTGCGGTTACCGTGCAGCACGCCCGGCTTGCCCGCAGCGAGCGAGGCGGCATGCCGACCGGTTTCGATGCCATCACCCGCAGCCTCAGCGCCCACGATGCGCACATCGCGGTCGTTGAGGAAGGCGTGAAACAGGCCGATCGCGTTCGATCCGCCACCGACACACGCCGTGATCACGTCCGGCAGGCGACCGAACTGCTCGAGTACCTGCTCGCGCGCTTCGCGCCCGACGATGGCATTGAAGTCTCGAACCATCTGCGGATACGGATGCGGACCGGCCACCGTGCCGATGATGTAGAAGGTGTCCTCGACGTTGGTGACCCAGTCGCGCATCGCTTCGTTGAGCGCATCTTTCAGCGTCTTCGAGCCTGACGTGACGGGCACCACGTCGGCGCCGAGCAGACGCATGCGGTAGACGTTGATTTTCTGGCGCTCGATGTCCACGGCGCCCATGTAGACCACGCACTTCAGGCCCATGCGCGCGGCAACCGTCGCGCTGGCCACGCCGTGCTGACCGGCACCGGTCTCGGCGATGATCCGGGTCTTTCCCATGTGCCGGGCCACAAGCGCCTGGCCCACCGTGTTGTTGATCTTGTGCGCGCCCGTATGGTTCAGGTCTTCACGCTTGAGCAGGATGCGCGCGCCGCCGACATGCGCGGAAAGGCGCTCAGCGTGATACACCGGGCTGGGACGACCGACGTAGTACTTGAGGTCGCGATCGAGCTCGGCGATGAAAGCGGGATCCTTCCGCAACTTCTCATAAGCAGCGGTCAGTTCGGCGAGTGGCTCCATGAGCGTCTCAGCCACGTAGATGCCGCCGTAAGCCCCGAAGCGACCATGTGCATCCGGGTAGGCGTGGAAATCCGCAATCTCGGTCATTGCCTTCTCGTTATCTTCGTACAGCAGAAATGAAGCGTTCCATCTTAGCCCGATCCTTAATGCCGGGCGACGACTCGATCCCACTGGAGACATCCACCGCCCAGGGCCGCGCCACGCGAATGGCCTCCGCCACGTTGTCGGCATCCAGGCCACCGGCCAGGATCAGCGGCTGCGCAAGATCCTTCGGCATGAGCGACCAGTCGAAGCGCTGGCCGCTGCCGCCCTGCTCGCCAAGGCCGTGGCCGTCGAGGAGCAGACCGGCCGCCCGTGGGAACTGCCGGAGGCGTTGAAGGGCGCCCTCGCCCTCGCCCATGGCGATGGCCTTCGTGTAGCGCACACCAAACGCAGCGCATGCCTCGTCGGTTTCGCCACCGTGGAACTGAAGCATGTCCGGACGCAGCACGCGCAGCACTTCGTCGATATACGCAGGATCATCGTCCATCACCAGCGCCACGCTCGTGATGTAGGGAGGCAGGGCGTCGCGCAGGCGCGCGGCGGCAGTCGGCTCGATGTATCGCTTGCTCCGGCGGGTCATGACGAAACCGATGGCATCGACGCCCAGCCGCGCGGCCAGCTCGACATCCTCGAGCCGGGTAAGGCCGCAGAACTTGATCCGGGTCATAGCGTCACTTCCGCCGGCAGGCCCCAATGGGATTCGTAGAGAGGGCCGATAAACGTCAGGCCTTCGGCAGGCGCCGTCGCACCGGCCACCTCACGGTTGCGGCCGGCGAGCAGTTCGGCCATCCAGCCGGCGTCCTGCTCGCCACGACCGATCGGCAGCAGCGAGCCGACGATATTGCGGACCATGTGGTGCAGGAAGGCATTCGCCTCGATCTCCACCACGACATGGATGTCTTCGCGAAACACGCGGATCGAACGCACGTTGCGGCGCGCATGCACGGCCTGGCAGGAAATGGCCCGAAATGCGGAAAAGTCGTGCTCGCCGACGATCGCCTGTGCCGCCTCGTTCATTGCTTCGGCGTCGAGCTGGCGCCGCTCCCAGGCGACGAAACGCGCATCGAGCGCAGGCCGGACGAAACGCGGCAGGATGCGGTAGCGATAACGGCGCCCGCGCGCGGAAAAACGCGCGTGGAAATCGTCCGGGACCGGCTGGGCCCAGGTGACTGCCACCGAATGCGGCAGATTGGAACAGGCGCCGAGAATCCAGCCGCGCAGGTCGCGAACCACGTCGGTGTCGAAGTGCACGACCTGGCAACGGCCGTGCACGCCCGCGTCGGTGCGGCCGGCGGCGGTCACCTCGATCGGGGTATGGGCGACGAAGCTGAGCGCCCGCTCCAGCGAACCCTGGACGGTCTTCGCGTGACTCAGCCGCTGCCAGCCAAGGAAGTCGGTGCCGTCGTATTCGACGCCAAGGGCAATACGCATGGGGCGGTTCGGTAC
>NZ_JBFUJE010000317.1:0-4623 GCF_056401535.1 Luteibacter sp. P4_E6
CGTCCGGATCGTGCTGGGTCGAGAGCACGACGGCGTCGATGGCGACGGCTTCGCCGTTCTCGTAGCGCAGGGTGACCTGGCTCTTGGCATCCGGGCGCAGCCACGGCAGCGGCGAGTTCTTCTTCTTGCGGACCTTGGTCTGCTGCTCGACGAGGCGATGGGCGTAGTGGATCGCCGCCGGCATGTATTCGCTGGTCTCGTTGGTGGCATAGCCGAACATGAGGCCCTGGTCGCCAGCGCCCTGTTCTTCCGGCTTCTTGCGGTCCACGCCCTGGTTGATGTCCGGGGACTGCTTGCCGATGAGGTTCAGCACGCCGCAGGTTTCGCCGTCGAAGCCGACTTCCGAGGAGTTGTAGCCGATGTCGAGGATGACCTTGCGGGTCAGCGCTTCGAGGTCGATCCAGGCGCTGGTGGTGATTTCACCCGCGACGATGGCGACGCCGGTCTTCACCAGCGTCTCGCAGGCCACGCGGGCACGCGGGTCCTGGGCCAGGATGGCGTCCAGAACGGCGTCCGAGATCTGGTCGGCGATTTTGTCCGGATGGCCTTCGGAGACCGACTCGGAGGTGAAGAGGAAGTTGCTCATCGCAGGTATATATCCTTCTTTACGGATAAAGAGATAAATGGGGGCGCGCCATGATACACGGCCTTTGCCGGGTTTGCAGAGGGAAGGGTACGCCGGGGTGGTGACGATTGCATGGATGTTCAGGCGCCCGGGCCGTCCGAACGGCTGCGCGGTGCCTGGTGGGAGCCGCTTCAGCGGCGATCCGGGGGCGCCAGGGCGTTGCCCGATGGCGCGGGATCGCCGATAAATCGGCTCCTACCAGGCGGGTGCCGTCAGGCCACGGCGGCCAGGCGCTCCCGGGCGGCCTTCGCCACCGCCACCATGCCCTTCAGGGCCTCGGAGACCTCGGGCCAGCCTCGGGTCTTCAATCCGCAGTCGGGGTTCACCCAGAGCTGGTCGGGTCGGAGCACCTGGAGGGCCCGGGCGAGCAGGTCGGCCATTTCGACCTCGGTCGGCACGCGGGGTGAATGGATGTCGTAGACACCCGGACCGATCCCATTGGGATACTTGAAGCGGGTGAACGCGTCGAGCAACTCCATGCGCGACCGGCTGGTCTCGATCGAGATGACATCGGCATCCATGGCGGCCACGGCCTCGATGATGTCGTTGAACTCCGAGTAACACATGTGGGTGTGCACCTGGGTCGAGTCGCTGACCCCACCGGCCGTGATGCGGAACGCATCGACCGCCCATGCCAGGTAGGCGTCCCACTCCGCGCGACGCAACGGCAGACCTTCACGCAACGCCGGTTCGTCGATCTGGACGATGCCGATGCCGGCCTTCTCGAGGTCGTGCACTTCGTCGCGCAAGGCCAGGGCGATCTGCCGGCAAACGTCCGATCGGGGGAGGTCGTCACGCACGAACGACCACTGCAGCATCGTTACCGGGCCGGTGAGCATGCCCTTCATGGGTCGGTCGGTGAGAGACTGTGCATACGCCGACCACGCCACGGTCATCGGTGCGGGACGCGCTACATCGCCATAGATGATCGGCGGCTTGACGCAGCGCGAGCCGTAGCTCTGCACCCAGCCGAGCGACGTGAACGCATAACCGGCCAGCTGCTCGCCGAAGTATTCGACCATGTCGTTGCGCTCAGGCTCGCCGTGCACCAGCACGTCGATGCCGGCCTCTTCCTGGAAGCGAACGACACGCCGCACTTCGTCGCGCAGGATGCCGGTGTACGCATCGTCGTCGAGCTTGCCCGAACGGTGGGCGGCGCGGGCGATACGCAGGTCGTTGGTCTGCGGGAACGAGCCGATCGTCGTCGTCGGCAGGTCGGGAAGGTCGAAGCGCTCACGCTGCACGGCCGCGCGGAAGGCGAAGGCCGAACGACGCTGGCCGAACTGTGGGGTGAGCTGGCGTACGCGGGCGCGAACGTCGGCACGGACTACCTCGCCAGAGCTCTGGCGGCCGACGACGATCTCGTGCTGGCGATTCAGCGTTTTCCGCGCGGCTTCGTCGCCCGCGACGGCATCCGCGTAGCGACGCAGCTCGGCGATCTTCTGCCGCGCGAACGACAGCCATTCGGCGAGGTGTGACGGCAGGTGCTTTTCTTCGGAAACGTCGATCGGCACATGCAGCAGGGAGCACGACGTCGACAGCCACAGGCGATCGCTGCCGAGGCGTGCGAGCAGGCGATCCACGCGGGGAAGGATGGTCGCCGGATCGCTCAGCCAGATGTTGCGGCCATCGAGGACGCCGGCGGAAAGGACCCGGTCGGCCGGCAGGGCATCGAGTACGGCGTCCAGCTGGTCGGGCGCACGGGCAAGATCGACGTGCAGGCCGGCAACCGGCAACGATGTGGCAAGTTCGAGATTGGCACCGAGCTCACCGAAGTAGGTGGCGAGCAGGACGCGCACGCGGCCGTGTGCGGCGATAGCCGCGTAGGTGCGCCGGAAAGCCTCGCGCCACTCCGCGTCCAGATCGAGCACGAGCGTCGGCTCATCCACCTGCACCCAATCGGCGCCTGCCGCTGCGACGGCATCGACGACACTCAACCATGCCGGCAACAGGGCGTCGAGAAGAGCCAGCGGATCGCTGCCATCGACGGTCTTGGACAGGCGCAGGAAGCTGACGGGCCCGAGCAGGACAGGGCGTGCGACGTGACCGGCGGCGATGGCCTCGCGGTATTCGGCGACGACCTTGTCCGGGCGTGCCGTGAAGAATTGTCCCGCCTCGAGCTCCGGGACGATGTAGTGGTAGTTCGTGTCGAACCACTTGGTCATCTCCAGGGCATGCAGATCCACATCGCCGTCCTGATGGCCGCGGGCCATCGCGAAATAGCCCGCCAGGGGGTCGCGGGAGGCGAGTTCGCGGTAGCGCGCGGGGATGGCGTCGACCAGCACGGCCGCGTCGAGCACGTGGTCGTAGAGGGAAAAGTCGTTTACCGGGACACTGTCGGCCCCGGCGTCGCGAGCGAGCTTCCAGTGGCGCTGGCGCAGTTCGCGCGCGACGGCGAGCAGTTCGTCGGCGCGGCTTTCTCCCTTCCAGTGGCTCTCGAGGGCGCGCTTGAGTTCGCGGCGTCGGCCGATGCGGGGGAAGCCCGGGTAAGTTACGTGTGGCATGGATAATTCCTCTTCGTGGCAAAGAGGAGGGAAGGGCGGCTGGTCGCGAACGCACGCGGACTGCCGCGACGAGGCATGGCAGGCGTGGGGCGTCATGCAGGCTAGCCGTCGACCTTCGCCCCCGCGGGCGAACCGGATGCCGCCCCTTGCGGAGCGCCCATCCAGGTCGGGCGGACCGTCCGCGCCCATGACGGCGCGAACGGTCCGGTCGGCGGCAGGTCTTCGGGCTCGTGGATGTGGCACCGGGCTGGTGCCGCCTTGTTCGTCGCTTCCCGGATCCCGTTCGATCCAGTGCCTGTGACGGACTCGTCTCCACATACCGCTGCGGGGCAGCGCCGGATTGACACCGGCTTCCCTCTTGGCTTTATCTCTCTATTCGAATAAAGAGATAAAGACCGCTAACGGGCGGAAAATTAGCCGTATGGACGCCTGAAGTCAATCGATGGCGATGCATCGCCTCGACATCCTGGCGGCGACCATGTGCCGACACCCAGGGAGCGCCACATGACCGCAAGACACATCGTGATGGCGACGGTCGGCTCGCAGGGCGACCTTTTCCCGTTTCTGGCCGCGGGGCGGGAGCTTCGGCAGCGTGGGTATCGTGTGACGATTGGCGCCCACGGCATTCATCGGGACGCCGTGGGCGAGGCGGGGCTCGATTTCGTGCTCGCCAGCGGCATCGCCGAGCCCGAAGACAAGGCGGCGTTCGCGGCGAGGGCCTTTCATCCCTGGCGCGGACCGCGCTTCGTGGTTCGCGACCTCGCCGCCGCGGACGTCGCGAGCAGCTATGCGGCGCTCGCGCCCGTTTGTGCCGATGCGGATGCCATCGTCACCTCCACGCTGGCGTTCGCCGGACAGATCCTTGGCGAGACCCGACGGATCACCTGGCTATCGGCGGCGCTGTCGCCTGCCGTCTTTCTTTCTGCCTTCGATCCACCCGCCACGGGCATCGAGTGGCTGGACCGGTTCCTGCGATCGTCGCCCCGGCGTGGTGCCTGGGTGCGTCGCATCGGCGAAACGGTAACCTCGCCCTGGACGAAAGCGGTGCGAAGCTTCCGGCAATCGCTGGGGCTCGCAACGGTGTCCGCGTGGGGCGATCCGTTTCATCGCGGTCAGCACGCGCGCGATGGCGTGCTGGCCATGTACTCGCCCTTGCTGGGCCGCCCACCACCGGATTCGCCCGCACACACCGTGGCGACGGGCTATTGCCGCTACGTGCCGTCGGGGGATGTGCTTCCGCCAGATCTGGCCGCGTTCCTCGATGCCGGGGACGCTCCGTTGGTGTTCACCCTTGGCTCGGCCGCGGTGCACGCCGGTGAGGCCTTCCTTCGCGAAAGCATGACGACGGCGGCCGCGCTGGGTCGTCGCGCCGTACTCCTGACAGGATCGCCCGAGATGCGTGCGCGCCTGCCCGTCACGTTACCCGGCGAGGTGTTCGCAGCGGAGTACGCACCGCACGGCGCACTGTTCACACGCGCGGCGGCGGTGGTGCAT
>NZ_JBFUJE010000318.1:0-4620 GCF_056401535.1 Luteibacter sp. P4_E6
GTGTTCACGTACTCGGTGGTCGGGTCGAACGGCAGGTAGCCACCCGAACGACGCGTGGAGTCGACCATGCGCTCCAGCAGGAAATGCGCGCGCTCGGTGCCGTCGTGATTGATGACGGCGTTGAGCGACTCGACCCATTCACGGGTTTCGGTGGGGTCGAGGTCCTGGTTCAGGATATCGTCGATCTGGTCCATGGATGCTCCGCTCGCGCGTGGCGCGCGCTTCATGAGGTCTGTAGAGCCCGCTGGGGTGGCGGGAAAACCTTTCCATGATACCGCGAAGTTTTCACATACGCGGCGGTATGGGGGTTTGTCTCGTGATAAATCGGTTTGGGACGGGGGGGTTCGGCGAACTGGCCCGCTGCCGCGGGATCGCCGCTGAAGCGGCTCCTACCGAGCAAGGAGGGGCTTGCTGGGTGGGAGCCGATTCATCGGCGATGCGGCGCAAAGCGCCGCTCAATCAATCATTTACAACCGTACGCGGCTTCCCGGCCCGGATCTGCGCCTCGACGCACGCCACGGCAGTCATATTGACCACGCGGCGCACCGTCGCCTGGGGCGTCAGGATGTGGGCCGGCTTGGCCACGCCCATCAGGATCGGGCCGATGACCACGCCGTCGCACAGCACGCGGACCATGTTGTAGGCCGTGTTGGCGGCGTCCAGATTCGGGAAGACGAAGACGTTGGCCTTACCTTCCAGGCGCGAGTTCGGGAAGATCCTCTCGCGCAGTTCCGGGGTGAGCGCCACATCGGCCTGCATTTCGCCCTCGACTTCGAGACGTGGCGCCTTCTCGCGGATCAGGCGCAGCGCCTCGCGCATCTTCTTCGAACTGCGGGTCTCGCGGCCGCCGAAGTTGGAGTTGGACAGCAGGGCGATCTTCGGCTGGATGCCGAACAGCTTCAGGCGAAGCGAGGCCTGCAGCGTGGCTTCGGCGATCTGCTCGGCCGTCGGGTCGTCCTGCACATAGGTGTCGAGGAAGAAGAAGGTGCCCTTCTCCGTCGATACCGCAGCCATCGCGGATGCCTCGGCAATGCCCTCATCCAGTCCGATGATGTCGGTGATGTAGTCGAGCTTGCTGTGATACGTGCCGACCAGGCCGCAGATCATCGCGTCGGCCTCGCCCCGCTCCACCATCAGCGCGGCAATGACCGTCGGACGCGAGCGGACCACGGCCTTGGCGGAGGCGGGCGTGACGCCACGGCGCTCCATGATCGAGTGGTAGAGGCGCCAGTAATCCTCGAAACGCGGATCCGAGTGGATGTTGCACATCTCGAAGTCCACACCCGGCTTCAGACGCAGACCGGCGCGCGCGATGCGGCGCTCGATCACGTCGGGGCGGCCGACCAGGATCGGCCGGGCCAGACCCTCGTCCACCACCGTCTGCACGRCACGCAGCGTGGTCTCTTCTTCGCCTTCGGCGTAGACCACGCGCTTCGGATCGGCCTTGGCGCGATCGAACACCGGCTTCATCAGCAGGCCAGTGCGGAAGACGAAGCTGGTGAGCTGGTCGATGTAAGCCGGGAAGTCCTGGATGGGACGCTCGGCCACACCGGAATCCATGGCGGCCTGGGCGATCGCCGGCGGCAGCTGGATCAGCAGGCGCGGATCGAACGGCTGTGGAATGAGGTACTCGGGGCCGAAACTCGGCGGCTTGCCGCCATAAGCCCGTGCACTGACGTCCGACGCTTCACGGCGCGCCAGCTCGGCGATGGCTTTCACGCAGGCCACCTTCATCTGCTCATTGATGACCGACGCGCCCACGTCGAGCGCGCCGCGGAACAGGTAGGGGAAGCAAAGGGCATTGTTGACCTGGTTCGGGTAGTCCGAACGGCCCGTAGCCATGATGCAGTCCGGGCGGACAGCCTTGGCGTCCTCCGGAAGGATCTCCGGGTTCGGATTGGCCAGCGCGAAGATGATCGGGCGCTCGGCCATGGTCGCGACCATCTCCGGCTTGAGGATGCCACCGGCGGAAAGGCCCAGGAAGATATCCGCGCCGACGACGATCTCGGCCAGCGTGCGCTTGTCGGTATCGCGCGCATAGCGCTGCTTGTCCGGGTCGAGGTCGGTACGGCCGGTGTGCAGGACACCGTCGCGATCGAAGGCCAGGATGTTGTCGCGCTTCAGGCCCAGCGTCACCAGCATGTCGACGCAGGAAATACCTGCGGCGCCCATGCCCGTGGTGGCGAGCTTCACGTCCTCGATCTTCTTGCCGGTGACCAGCAACGCATTGATGACCGCCGCGCCGACGATGATCGCCGTGCCATGCTGGTCGTCATGGAACACGGGAATCTTCATGCGCTCGCGCAGCTTGCGCTCGACGATGAAGCACTCCGGCGCCTTGATGTCTTCGAGGTTGATACCACCGAAGGTCGGCTCGAGGCTGGCAATGATATCCACCAGCTTGTCCGGGTCGTTCTCATTGATCTCGATGTCGAACACATCGATACCGGCGAATTTCTGGAACAGGACGCCCTTGCCTTCCATCACCGGCTTGCTCGCCAGTGCGCCGATGTTGCCCAGGCCGAGCACTGCCGTGCCGTTGGTGATCACCGCGACAAGGTTGGAGCGCGCGGTAAGCTCAGCGGCCTCCCGCGGGTCGGCGACGATCGCATCGCACGCCGCGGCGACGCCCGGCGAATACGCGAGGGAAAGATCGCGCTGGGTCAGCAATGACGTCGTCGGCGTGACCTTGATCTTGCCCGGACGGGGAAGGCGGTGGTACTCGAGCGCGGCTTGCCGCAGTTCCTCGGAGATGGCCATGGGGTCCTGTGGGAGCTTCAATGAAAAGGGACGAACAGCGGGCCTGCAGCCACGCCGTGAAGCGTCGATGTTAGCACCGCCATGGCGATTCGCCCGACCCGGGGTGTGTTGCATTGCGACATCCTGTGATATGAAAACGCTACATGTCAGCCATGCGGAATCCGGCAGATTGCCCACGCTGGCGCGCCTACCGTCGACGGTCCTTCTTGCACGTCGAGGATCGTCATGTCGCGTTTCGCTATCGTTACCGCCCTGGTCGGCGGCCTTTTCCCCCTGCTGTCACTGGCGAACGTCGTGGTCGACGAGCCGGCGCTGCGCCGGAGCCTGCTTCGACTGCCCCAGGACGCGAGTCGTAGCGTCGAGGTGACCCTTCCGACGAGCGCCACCTCGTCGTCGCGCTTCCGCGTGCGCGATTCGGGCGCCCTCCCCGTTGCCCTCGCGAAGAAGTTTCCCGGCATGCGGAGCTTTCGCGGCAGCGATACGCAGGGGCGAACCGTTCGGCTGGACCTGTCGAAGGCAGGCATGCGAGCCAGCGTTCGCGACGGGCATGCCGAGTGGATCCTTCGACCCGGCGAGGTGGCAAGGATGGCGAACGTCGCGTCAGACGACACGTCGGTTGCCCCAGCGGACGCACTGGCCGCCACGCCGACGGAGGATTCAGGGCTTGCCGCAAGGATGACCACGGCACGAAGTGGTGGCGGCATCCGCCACGACTTCCGGCTTGCGGTCGCCGCAGACAGCCGCTATGTCGCGAAACTCGGTGGCACGGTCGAAGACGCGCTCGGCGAGATCGTCCATGCCGTGAATCGCGCCAATGAAGTCTTCGAAACCGATGTCGGCGTGCATTTCACCCTGGTCGACGACAACGACAGGATCATCCGTGCCGATCCGCGACATGATCCCTACCGACGCATGGACCCGGGCCCCGCCACGGTGACGCTGATCGACCGCGAGATCGGCAAGCGCAACTACGACATCGGACATGCCGTGACGACGTTGTTCGGTGGCGAGAGCCATATCGGCACCTCATGCAGTGACGATAGACGCGCCGATTTTCTTGCCACGCACAAGGCCGCGGCATGGAGCGGCCACGCGCATCCCGAGAGTGAGCCGCATGCCATCGGGTTCATGATCCATGTGCTCGGCCGCCAGCTGGGTGCGTGGCCCACCGCCAACGGATGCAGCCGCCCGACCCTCCCCGATCGCGCGGTGGAACCCGGTAGCGGCAGCACGGCGATGGGCTATGCGCCCTCCGGCTGCGGCGGCGACGCGCAGGCGTTGCAGGCACGCTCGGACCTGTACTTCCATGCCGCGAACATCGAACAGATGCAGGCGTGGCTGGGGTCACGCGGTGGGCGCTGCGCCAACAAGCGTATCAATCCGGTGTCCGCCCCATGGTTCGACCCCGAACCGCTCGCCGAGGAGAAGGTCATCCCGGCCCGCACGCCCTTCGCTCTCGAAGCCATGGCGGAGCAGGAAGCGGGTGCGCGTCGCCTGACCTACACCTGGGAGCAGATGGATGTCGGCGACGAGCAACGTGGTTCACTCACGGATAAAGGCAACGGCCCCCTGTTCCGTTCGTTCGCGCCCACACGTTCGGGCAACCGCAGCTTCCCGAGGATGGCCGCGGTGCTTGGCCGTGAAACCGCAGAGCCCGGCGAAACCTTGCCGACGACATCGCGCCGGCTCAATTTCAGACTCACCGTGAGAGACAACGGTGGCGAGCATGCGACGGTCGCCAGCACCGACACCCGGGTGCGCGTGGTCGATACCGGGCGGCCCTTCGCCGTGCTATCGCCGGAAGCGGCGGCGCGAGGCATCGCTGGACAGGCGTTGCGCGTACGCTGGGATGTCGCCGGC
>NZ_JBFUJE010000319.1:0-4592 GCF_056401535.1 Luteibacter sp. P4_E6
CGCCAGGACAGGTCGACATGGAATCCACCACGCGCACCGATACCCGTCACGCTGCCTGACGCCGCCCATGCCTTGGGCAAGGCCGGCAACAGCTCGATCAATCCGGGCCGCGATGACAACAGCATCTCCAGCATCGCGGTGGGCGTGCCGAAGTTGGCGTCGATCTGAAAGGCGTCGGTATCCGCATCCATGTTGTACATGTCGAAGAAATTCTGCGCTGTACCATTGCTGTGATTCTTCGAGGGCAGCAGATTGGTGAGCAGGAGCCCATAGGCCTTGTCAGCGTCGCCGAGGCGCGCCCAGCAAATCGCACGCCACGCGCAGGCCCAACCATAGCCACCCGTGCCTCGGGCCTCGAGGAGCCTGGTAACCCCCTCGATCAGTCCGGGCGGGCTGCTGTCGGCTCGAAGGCGGTCGCCAGGAAAGAAGCCGACCAGCGGAGAAAGATGCCGATGCGTCGTCTCGCCGAGGTTATCCGGTGTCATCCATTCTTCCAGCCAGCCGGTCTTGCTGCTGACCTGTGGCAAATAGAGCCGCGCCTGCAGCTGGGCGATCGACGTGGCATAACCAGGGTCCTTGCCCAACAGCGAGCTTGCCTGGCGGTAGTTCTCGAACAGATCCCAAACCCATTCCTGGGAATACGTGTTGCCCTTCGCGTCGGTCGGTCCATGCTCGGGCGACCAGTCCGCGTCGTCGATCAGGACATCGCGTGCGAGGCCTGTCGCCGGGTCCTTCACGCTTACGTTGATCAGCCGCGCTTCCCAGAACTTGCAGGCGCCCTTGAGTAGCGGATAGATGCGCGCAAGGTAGGCGCGATCCGGGTTGTATTGATAGTGCTGCCACAGGTTGTTACACAGCCACGCATTCCCGGCCGGGTGCCACCGCCAACCCCCGCCACCGTAGATATTGGTCGAAATGCACACCGTCCAGCCGGCGATCTTTCCGGAGCTATTGCGGTACGCGTTGCGCGGATCGTTGAAGTGTAYGTGTGTGAGGTTTGTCCAGGCCTCGACCTGGCTGAGGCAATACCTGGTGAATGCATCGAAGCACGAAGGCAGCCCGGCGCGATCGGGCAGCCAGTAGTTCATCTGGATATTGATGTCGTTGTGATAGTCGGCCATCCAGGGTGGCGCGTTGTCGCTGATCCAGAGACCTTGCAGCCCGGTTGGCAAGCTGTCCCGCGAGCCGGCGATCGTCAGGTAGCGTCCGAACTGCAGATAGGACGCTTCCAGTTCCGGATCGGCAGGCGAGCCCGCGGCGGCCCGAGCCTGGAGGCGTGTCCAGGTGTCCATGTCGCGCTGTGCGTCCGTCGATGCACCGAGGTCGACCCTCATCGTATCGAACAGGGAACGATAGTCCGCTACGTGAGTATGCAGTAGCGTGGCTGAGGTCTGTGTGGCTGCGGCTTTCGTTTTCTTTATCGAAAGCGCCAATGGATCGAGCGAAGCATCCATGTAGTTCGATGCCAAATCCGGTGCGTAGTTGGTGCCGCCACAAAACAGGACCGTAAGCGCGCTGCAGTTCGCGAAGTGAAGTCCCTTTGCGTCTTCTCTTACGGTACCTGAAGCCGCGACAGCCACGACGTTCGCCGCGTACTTGAGGCCGTTCTCCAGCACGCCGTCGAAGTGGCTACCGGCCGGCGGGTTCTCGCCGTGCGTGCCATGCAACGCCACCGAACCACTAAAGAGACCGCCGCCGGCCTGAGTCAGATGGACGACGATGACGTCATCCGGGTGGCTGGCGAAGACGTCGCACGTATAGGCGATGCCGTCTTTTCGATACGAAACGCGCAGGGTTCCCTGGCCAAGATCCAGCTCGCGCCGGTAGTCGGTGATATGCGCGGCCTCGTGCCCTTCCACGGACAGATACAGTTTGGCGAGCATCGCCAGGCTGCCGAAGTGTTCGGTGGAATAGTCGGGCTGGCCATCGTCACCCAGCACCACCTCACGCTTGCCCAGCCACATCGTGGCGTCCGTGAGATAGAGGAAGGTCGAGGCGGGGTCGCCGCCGACCAGCGCACCAAGACGTCCGTTGCCGATCGGCAGTCCTTCGCGCAGCAGGTTCGACTCCGGTGCCGGCGTGTTGTACCAGAGGGTGTGCCTTGCGGTTGCCGCCGGTATAGCGCCAACGGGGCGTTCCGCGGGGCCGCCTTCAGCGAACCTGGGCAGCCCGAGCCATGGCAGCATGGCCGCCACGGCGCCTGTCAGCTTCAGGAACCGACGCCGGTCCATCAGGTCGGAATGCGCTTCGCCCAAGGTCGTCTGCTGGTCTTCGTTACTCATCATCGAGCTATCCGCTGCCCCAGGGAAAATTCATTTGTCGTACAAAATAAACCTAGACCGGCTCATGCGACTTGTCATGCTGCGCCGCAGCTTGTTGCCGGGGGAAAGCTAGGTAATATTATTAAATACTACAAATAAACGGTGGCAGTTGGCCGCTCTGTCAGGGGTTGGGGAGACAGGGATAGCGAGGCTTCAAGGCGTCGTTGTGGGTAACGGTGCAGGCGGGCTTCGGGCGGCAAGCTGTGTGTGCACATTGGGGTAGTCCACAGAGTGGGGGAGGGTAGCCATGCAGCTAACGAAATTGGCGGTCGCCGTGCGGCGATCGCTTGTGGCAACGGGTGTCGCCTGGATGGTGGGTTACGGCGCACCAGGGTACGCGCAGACAGCGCCGGCACCGGCACCGGCGCCGGGAACGGCTCAGGCCGAAGCGCAGTCGGCGACGACGCCCGATCAGGCTACCAAGCCCGCGAAGGGCAAGACCGACGATAAGAAGGTGACCGAACTGGAAGGGGTGGCGGTCACCGGCCAGCTGGCGGCGCTCCAGCGCGCGCAGGCGATCAAGCAGGATTCCGTCAACGTCGTCGACTCCATTTCAGCGGAAGAGGCAGGCAAGTTCCCCGACCCGAACGTGGCCGACGCGCTCCAGCGCGTACCGGGCGTGTCGGTGAACCGCAGTGGCGGTGAGTCCAGCCAGATTGCGGTGCGCGGCTTCGGTCCCGAATTCGTCGCCGTCACCATCAATGGCCGGCCGATGGCCACCGCCTCCGGCTCGCGTGCCTTCAACTTCGATGTACTGCCGTCGGAAATCATCAGCGTCGCCCAGGTCAACAAGACTTCCTCAGCCGATATCTCCGAAGTCGACATCGGCGGCGTGGTGGACATCCAGACCGCGCGGCCGCTGGATTTCAATGGCTACCATGGGGCGTGGAGCGGGGCGGGCATCAACAGCAACCTGACCGGCGACTGGAAGGGTAAGACCACGCCGAAGGCCTCTGGCCTGTTCGGCTGGACTAACAAGGATCACACCTTCGGCTGGATGGCTTCGGCGACCTACTACAAGCGGAAGGACACCCAGCTCAATACGCAGGCCAATTCCTGGTATGCCAACCAGGACATCTACACCGTTCCTGGCGCGGCCAAGCCCACCTATACGAACGTGGCGGTCCCGGAAACCCTGGCAAGCAACGTGTTGGACGAGACACGCACCCGCAAGGGCTTCAGCGGCGCCATGGACTGGAAGCCGATCGACCAGCTCACGGTCGCGTTCGACACCATGTATTCGAGCTACAAGGTCGACCCGATCGAGCATGAGTTCGGTCAGTACGGCAACACCTCCGATATCCAGTCGCTGACGACCGACGCCAACGGCACCGCGCTGAGCTATGTGCGTAACAGCTCGGGCCCGAACGTCATGGCGAACGACTATGTCGCGTCGTATACGCCCAGCTACGAAAAGAGCTACCAGAACGRCCTGAATCTCGGCTTCGACATCGACGATTCGACCAAGCTCAGTCTTGACRTGGCCAGCTCCAAGGCCTGGAACAAGCAGAGCGCCGACGGCTATTTCCTCGTGGTCGGCGCGAAGAACTTCGGCACCAATCCAACCTGGACCAACAACGGCGACAACCAGCCGCCGACCTCCTCGAACGTCCTCTCGTCCACCAACATGGACAACCTCGCGGCACATTGCTGCAACGCAGGTTCGGGCAACAACGTCACCAACAAGGTCGACAATTACCAGTTCAAGCTGGACAAGGCCTTCAACGACGGCGTGCTGAATCGGCTCGAGGCTGGCGTCCAGTACACCAACGAATGGGTGAAGTCGGTCAGCTTCGGCACGCCGAACGGCATCCTTTGTAACGCCTATTGCGGTTATTCCATTCCCGTTCCGCCGGACGCCATCGGTGCGTACGTGTTCAATGCACCGCCGAAAATCAAGGGAGTCTCGTCCCCGGGCCAGCCATCGCAGTGGATTCAGTACGATCCGCGTGCTTACCTGAGCTGGCTTGCCTCGCCGGCCGCGTATAACCAGCTCCCCGACGACAAGCGCGCCGCGCTGCTTGCCGGTCTGGCCGCCAACGGCGGCACCCTGGACGCCATTCCCAACCCCGGCAGCTACAACGACGTAGGCGAGAAGGAGAAGTCATTCTTCACCAAGGCTGTCTTCGGTGGGGACGTCTGGAACATGCCCTGGGCGATCGACGTCGGCGTGCGCTATCTCAACATCGTTTCGACGTCCACCGCAGTCAACCAGCCGCCGATCGCGTACTACGTGGATCCGAACGACACCAGCAACGGCCAGGTGACCTA
>NZ_JBFUJE010000320.1:0-4575 GCF_056401535.1 Luteibacter sp. P4_E6
CGTCTGAAGCACCGGCGCATCGCCGATCACATCCGTCCCCTGCGGCGGCACGAAGTCGAACGTACCTGCAGCGACCGGTCCGTTCTTCACCCAACCGGCGAACTGAATCTGCGTGGTGTTACCGAGCTGATCCTTGAACACCATCCGCGCCAGCCCACCTGCATCGAACCCGAGGTCGGCGAAGTCGAACTGCGGATCCTTGCTGGTCGACTGCAGGCGCAGCCAGACCATGCCGTCGTGCTCGCCCTTCTCGGTGACCTTGAAGTCCTTGTCCATCTGCGAAAGGTCGGTCAGCACGGTGAGCGGGCTCTGGGCTTCCTCGCTGCTCTGCTTGCGCACGGTGACCTGCTCGAGGTCCGGGTCATACAGCCAGACGCGGCTGCCGTCGGCGACGATGGTCTGCTTGTACGGGCTGAGCGTTTCCCAGCGGAACTGGCGCGGTGCTTCCAGCGCCATGGTGCCCGTGGTGGTCTTGCCCGGGTCGCCGTTTGCATTGATCAGGGTCTGGCTGAAACGCCCGGTGACCGAGTGCAGGCCTTTGGAAAACGCATCCAGACGCTCACGCGCGGGGCCGGCAGCGGCGAAGGCCGRCAGGCTGAGGAGGGACAGGGTCGCGGCAAGCAGGAAGCGTTTCATCAGTCGATTTCCGTAGGGTTCGGCGCGATTGTCAGCGATCGGTTTCGAACAGCGACTTAAGCATGTCGATGGCTTCGCCGGGACTGATCTCCCCTGCCTCCATCTTCTCGCTGATATCGGCAATGGCCTTGCCGTCGCGATGCCAGAACGGCGCCGCGCGGGTGGCGTGGTGCACCGGCCGGGCTTCCTGGCCCAGCACCACGATCTCGGCGATCTCTTCCTGTTCGGCGAAGATCACTTCCAGCGCGTCGTCCACGCCGGCGGTGTGGCCAACCGGGTAGTCGCGGGTGACGAAGCAGGCGCGGCCGTCGTCGGCGCGCAGCTCCAGGCCGGGAATCGATGGGTTGAGCTCGAAAATGCTCTCGACCTCGTCCAGTACTTCGGACGTGGGCGCGAGATCACCGGTAACGAGCAAGCCCCAGGGGCGCTGGCGTAGCGCGCCCGGCTTCATGTCGTTCATGGCGGATCAGTCCTTCGGAGGCGGCGGCGCGAGGACTTCGCGGTTGCCGTTGTGTTGCGGCGCGCTGACGATGCCGTCCTGCTCCATCTGTTCGACGAGGCGGGCGGCGCGGTTGTAGCCGATGCGCAGGTGGCGCTGCACGCCGGAGATGGACGCGCGACGCGTCTCGGTGACCACGCGCACGGCGCGGTCGTAGAGGGCGTTGTCGCTGTCGCTGTCGCCTTCGGCATCCTGCGGCAGGCCGGAATCGTTGATGATCTTGCCGTCGGAGGTGGACTGGATTTCCTCGAGCACACCGGTGATGTAGTTGGGCGCACCCTGCGCACGCAGCCACTCGACGACGTTATGCACCTCGTGGTCGTCCACGAACGCGCCATGCACGCGCTCGGGCGTCGCCGTACCCGGCGGCAGGTAAAGCATGTCGCCGTGACCGAGCAGCGCTTCGGCGCCGGACTGGTCGAGAATGGTGCGCGAGTCGATCTTCGACGACACCTGGAACGCGATGCGCGTGGGGATGTTCGCCTTGATCAGGCCGGTAATGACATCCACCGACGGACGCTGCGTCGCGAGAATAAGATGCACGCCCGCGGCGCGCGCCTTCTGCGCCAGACGCGCGATGAGTTCTTCGACCTTCTTGCCGACGATCATCATCATGTCGGCGAATTCGTCGATGATGATGACGATGTGCGGCAGCGGCTCGAGCGGCTCGGCGACCATGCCCGGCATGTCCGGGTTGGCGCGGAACAGCGGATCGAGCAGCGGCTGGCCGTTGCTCTCGGCGTCCTTCACTTTCTTGTTGAAGCCACCGAGGTTACGCACGCCCACCGCGGCCATGAGCTTGTAGCGGCGTTCCATCTCGGCCACGCACCAGCGCAGGGCGTTGGCGGCTTCTTTCATATCCGTGACGACCGGCGCCAGCAGATGCGGAATGCCCTCGTAAACCGAGAGCTCCAGCATCTTCGGGTCGATCATGATCATGCGCACGTCTTTCGGGCTGGCCTTGTACAGCAGGCTCAGCACCATGGCGTTCACCGCCACGGACTTACCCGAACCGGTGGTACCGGCGACGAGCAGATGCGGCATCTTGGCGAGGTCGGTGACGACAGCCTTGCCGCCGATGTCCTTGCCCAGCGCCAGCGCCAGCGGCGACTTCATCTGATCGTACTTTTCCGAACGCAGAATCTCGGAGAGATAGACGATCTGCTTCTTGGTGTTGGGGATTTCCAGGCCGATGACGTTCTTGCCGGGAATCACGTCCACCACGCGCACGCTGACCACGGAGAGGCCGCGCGCAATGTCCTTGTCGAGGCTGGACACCTGGCTGCCACGTACACCGGCGGCGGGTTCCAGCTCGAAACGGGTAATGACCGGACCCGGATAGACGCCCATGACGCGGGCCTCGATGCGGAAATCCTTGAGCTTGAGCTCCACCTGGCGCGAGAGCACTTCGAGGGTTTCCTCGGAGTAGCCCGGACCTTGCGGCGGTGCTTCGTCGAGCAGCGACAGCGGCGGGACTTCGCCGTTCATCGATGCGCCGGTGAACAGGGGAATCTGGTTTTCGCGAGTGGCGCGGTCGCTCTTGATCACCATCGGGACCGGGGTCTCGATGCGCACGGGCTCACGCCTGGCCTGCTTGATCGCGTCGGCCTTCTTGACCACTTCGCGTTCGGCACGGGCATTACGCGCGGCCATGACTTCCGGTGCGCGACGCACCTTGCCGCCGAACCAGCCGCCCAGACGCACGACGCCCTGCCCCGTCAGGTCCATGAGCTTGAACCAGGACAGGCCGGTGGCGAGGGTGACGGCGATGAGGAACACGGCGAGCAGAAGCAGCGGTGCGCCCTTGTCGCCAAGGGCGCTGTGCAGGCCATGGCCTACCCACTTGCCGACGATGCCACCCGGGCCTTCCGGCAGCACGGGCGAATCGACGTTCAGGTACACCAGCGCGGGGCYGGTGATGAAAAAGAACACGAAACCGATCAGACGCAGGGAAGGCTCCCACGGCGCGACGAGACGTTCGCCGCGCGCGCGGAGCACCTGCACGCCCAGAGCCAGCAGGAGCAGCGGAAAGCAGTAAGAAACCAGGCCGAAGATGTACCTGAGCAGGTTGGCGATGTTTGCCCCGATCGAGCCACCGAAGTTGGTGGCCCGCTCGGCAATGCCCATGTGACCCCAGCTCGGGTCCTGGTCGTTATAGCTGAGCAGGCAGACGAGCAGGTACAGGGCGAGCGGCAACAGCAGCAACGCCCCGGCCTCACGCAGGCGGCGCTTGAGCTCGTCGCTCAAGCCCTCGCTCTGGGCCTTGACCTGGCTTCTAGCCTGTTTCTTTACGACTTTCGCGCTGCGCGCCACTTAGCAGAGAACCTCGGATCCGGTTTTCGGCATCATGCCATGCCCTGAAGGGCCGGGTGCACGACCTTGCCGGCCTCGATGTTGATACCGCCAGCCAGTGCCGCGTGGTCGCGCCACTCGTTGCCGGCAGCCAGGCGCTGCACGTACGGCAGGATGGCGGCCGAGATGGCGGTGGACGAGGTCTGCGGGACGGCGCCGGGCATGTTGGTCACGCAGAAGTGCGTCACGCCGTGGACGTCGTAGGTCGGTTCCTTCCAGGTGGTCGGACGCGAGGTYTCGAAGCAGCCGCCCTGGTCAATCGAGATATCGACGAGCACCGAGCCCTTCTCCATCGTCTTGACCATGGCTTCGGTAACGACGCGCGGGGCCTTGGCGGACGGGATCAGCACGGCACCGACGACGATGTCGGCGTTGCGGACTTCTTCGGCGACCGACGACTCATACGCGTACAGCGCGGTGACGTTCGGGCCCATCGCCATCATCTCGGCGAGGCGGTCCTGACGCTTGTCGAACACGACGACGTTGGCACCGGCCGAGGCAGCCAGGGCGGCGGCGTTACCACCGGCAGCGCCGGCGCCGAGGACGACGACCTTGCCACGCGGGGTGGAGGCCATGCCGCCGAGCAGCTTGCCCTTGCCACCGTTGGGCTGGTGCAGGAGGGTCGTGCCGATCTGGGTGGCGATACGGCCGGCAATGACGGACATCGGCAGCAGCAGCGGCAGCACGCCGTTCTCATCGACGGACTCGAAGGCGATACCGGTCAGGCCGATGTCCAGCAGGCTCTTGGTGAGCGCCGGCTCGGCGGCCAGGTGCAGGTAGCAGAACAGCAGGTGGTGCTTCTTGAGCAGCTTGAGATCGCCCTCGATCGGTTCCTTGACCTTGACGATCAGCTCGCCCTTCTCATAGACAGCAGCGGCGTCGGCCACCACGGTCACACCCAGCAGGGAGTAGTCGGCGTCCGAGTAGCCGCTCTTGGTGCCGGCGCCGGACTGGATGAAAACCTCATGGCCGCGGCGGACCAGATCGGCGGCAGCGGCCGGGATGAGGGCCACGCGGCCTTCGAGGGTCTTGGTTTCGGAGGGGATACCAATGCGCATCTTATGGAGGATCCTGAATGAGATAAAAGC